>JAZFPY010000244.1:0-2408 GCA_036444875.1 Woeseiaceae bacterium
GCATCGAATTCTGATTTGTCGCTGGACTTCAACCGGCCACCTGTACAAGTAGCTCTTTCGCCCGGGCGAATACTGACCGGAACATCTCGTCGGTCAGTCGCCGGGTGTTCGTGTTATAGCGACTGCAATGATAAGAGTCCAGCAGGATCAAGCCCGGCGTAATTTCGTGTTCGGCTGCATGGCCGAACGGATAATCCGCTTGCCTCAGTGACAGGCCGCGGATAACGGCGCGGTGGGCAATACCGCCCAGGGCGAGAATGACGGAATTTTCGGGCAAAGTGCTCAATTCGTTCGCAAGATACGCGTTGCAGGTGTTGATCTCGGCACCTACCGGCTTGTTATCGGGCGGCAGGCACTTGACCGCGTTGGTGATACGGGAGTTCAAAAGCCTGAGACCGTCGTCCTCGGCCACTGACTCTGCCTGATTGCTGAAACCGAAGTCATGCAGCGTCTCGTACAGCAAGATGCCTGCGTGATCACCGGTAAAGGGCCTGCCCGTTCGGTTCGCGCCATGCATGCCGGGTGCGAGGCCAACGATCAGGAAGTTAGCCGCCGGGTCGCCGAAAGGCGGAACCGGCCGACAATGATAGTCGGGATTTTTTTCTTTGACGGCATCTAGAAACGCGGCCAGGCGCGGACAGTTTCGGCAGTCCGGATCAAATATTCTAGTCATCCATCCAGTGTTGCGCCGGGAATCACCTTTGCCAACTCCTCTTCGACTTCCTTTTTGTCGTAATGCATTGTCGTCGGCGTCTCTCAGTCGATTTCCTGATATGCCACTAACGTAAGGAATGGAGCGAATTCGTCCTGCGCCGTGATCTGGTCCATCAACTTTGCGGCGAGTTCGAAGTTGCCTGCCCTGAACTGGTCCTCGCCGACTTTATCCCGGATTTTTTCGAGTTCTTCGCCGAGAAGTGTTTTGAAGAGTTCATAGGTCACGTTTCGACCTTCGTCGAGTACGCCGGTCTCGTGGTGCACCCATTGCCATACCTGGGCCCGGGAAATCTCTGCCGTTGCGGCGTCTTCCATCAGGTTGTTGAGCGGTACACAGCCGTTGCCACCCAGCCAGGCAGCCATGTATCGCACGCCAATACTGATATTGTCGCGCAGCCCGGCCTCGGTGATTTTTCCTTTGACGACATGCAAGAGGTCGGCGGCACTAATGTGTACATCCTCGCGGAGCCTGTCGAGTTGATGATCGCCGGGCATGTGTTCGTCGAATATCTCAGTCGCCAGTGCCACCAGCGCCGGATGCGCCACCCAGGTACCATCGTGGCCGTCGGTCACCTCGCGGTCCTTGTCTGCCCGAACTTTTGCAAGCGCCTGACTGTTCGCCTCTTCGTCGTTCTTGATCGGGATCTGTGCCGCCATACCGCCTATCGCATAAGCCCTTCGCCGGTGGCAAGTCTTGATCACGAGTTGAGAATACGACCTCAGAAAATGCGCGTTCATCGTGATTTCGGCGCGGTCCGGCAACACGAATTCGGGATACTGGCTGAATTTCTTGATGAAGCTGAAAATATAGTCCCAGCGGCCGCAATTCTGACCGACGATGTGATCCTTCAGCTCATAAAGAATCTCGTCGATTTCGAACGCGGCCAGTATCGTCTCGATTAGAACCGTAACCTTTATCTCACCCCTGGAGACGATGCCGGCGTTTTCGGAGAACCTGAATACATCACGCCACAAACGGGCCTCCAGGTGATTTTCGAGCTTCGGTAGATAGAAATAAGGTCCCGTGCCGCGCTTCTTCAGCTCTTCCGCGTTGTGGAACAGGTAAAGGCCGAAATCGACAAAGGCGCCCGGCACTTCATTGGCGTCTGCCAAAATGTGCTTTTCGCGCAGGTGCCAGCCCCTGGGGCGAACGATTAATGTCGCGGTCTCCTCATTAAGCTGGTAGTGCTTGCGGTTAGACGTGAGTTCGATAGTGCGATTCACGGCATCGCGCAGGTTGATCTGACCCTGCACGACGTTGTGCCAGGTCGGCGTGAGCGAATCCTCGCAATCTGCCATGAACACTTTTGCACCCGAGTTCAGTGCGTTGATAATCATCTTGCGATCGGTCGGTCCGGTAATTTCCACACGGCGATCCCGCAAGTCCGCCGGCACCTCCGTGACATGCCAGTCCGACTCCCGAATCTCAGCCGTTTCAGGTAGAAAATCCGGCATTTGGCCGGCGTTGATCGCATGCTGACGCTCAACCCGCAATGCCAGCAGCTCCTCGATTCGTGGCGAAAACTCCCGGGCCAATGATGCAACAAAGTCCATTGCCGGATCGCTCAGGATCTCGTCGAATGCCGGCGTCCTCTCGCCGAGGATTCGGATGCCTTTGGCGCCTTGATCCGCCTGCTTGCTGCTCATGCTAATTTTGCCTCGCTTAAAACACAGTCGCGTTTTAGGGGTCGAAC
>JAZFPY010000245.1:0-4356 GCA_036444875.1 Woeseiaceae bacterium
GCGTCGATTCGGCAGGCACCCATGCGTATCACGTCAATGAGCCACCCGACCGGCGTGCCCGGGCCGCGGCTGAGCGTCGTGGCTTCCTGCTGAACGATATCCGCGCGCGGCGTGTCATTGACGAAGACTTCGAGCATTTCGACTATATCCTGGCGATGGACGAGGACAATCTCCTGAACCTGCAGGAAAGCGCGCCCGAACATCAGCGGAGCAAGATCAGCTTGTTCCTGGAATTCGCCGGGCCGGGCCGTGAGCTGGAAGTACCCGACCCGTATTACGGCGGTGCGGTCGGCTTCGAGCGCGTACTCGATCTGGTCGAAGAAGCGTCCCGAGGATTACTCGAGACGCTGAAACGGGAAAGTAGCTTCGGCTAATCCTTGTCCGCCGCTTCCTGTTCCGACGGACCTGGTGCCGGGGTTGCCGGCTCCCACGGCAGCAACCTGCCTGCAGGTTTGTCATCATCCGAGCCGATGTCCTCGGGTTTGGCTTCGGCCTTCTTTTCCAGCTTATCCTCTACTTGAGGCTTGGCCTCTGTTGGAGCCGTAGCCTCTGTTGGAGCCGTAGCCTCTGCTGGAGCCGTAGCCTCTGTGTCAGTCGGCTTTTCCGCTGCGGCTTTTCGTTCGCGGGCCGGTGGCTGGTCGACAGCTGGTGCCGGCGTCTCCGACTCGGCCTTCGTTTCGGGAGCCGTGCTCACGTCAGATTCGTACAGCTGTAAATCGAGAACCGGAAGTTCGGGCTGGGTGATGTCGTAATCGGCAGACTGACTGTCGTCCACCTGTAAATTTACCGCCGGTTCTGCTGGCACATCTGCTGGCGGTGCTGCGACAGGGCTCTCCGGAATCATCGAGACGACGACCGGCTCTTCCGCCGGGGACCTGGGGGTTCCGGCATAGTCCTGGTTGCCCACCGGTGCCTGCGTAGCCGCTTCCGGCCTGTCAATCGAAGGCTCAGTAGCCTTCTGTCCATTGCCGGCCTGTGCAGTGGCGGTACTGTCTTCCGTGCTCCGTCTGCGGCGTCTTCCACCACGGCTACGGCGTTTGGGCCCGGTTTTTCGGCCATCGCTCCGGGCCTCATCGCGCGCTTGCTTGCGACTGTCATCCTGTTTCTGATCGCGTGCCTTCGATCGTTGGTCAGACCCGGAATCCGCTCGTTTTTCCTGACGAGCTTTCTCCGACTTGCGGGCAGAATCTTCGCCTGAGGGCGTCTTGCTGCGTCGCTTGCTCTGCTGCTTCGACCGTGGAGTCTTCTTGCCGGCCGCAGTTTTCTTTGCGTCGCTGGGACGACGCCCGCGCTGAGCGCCACGGCCACGGCTGTCAGGCTTCTTGCGTGTTCTTGTCTGGCTGCGCCGTTTCTTGCTGCCACGAGCATCGGACGAAGAAACGAATAATCCGGCCAGCCAGGCAAAGATCCCAGGACCTTTTTTCCGTCTTCTCGGCTTGGGTACGGGTGTGAGCGGAGTGACGGTCGCGACCGCGGCTGGCTCCGCTTCCTTGCGATCCTGCATTGTCTGCGGGGTTTCCGGTTCATCGACGGTTTCGGCCAGCGTGTAACTGATGCCGATGTTCTCGGGCATCTCGACCTGGTCATCCCGGACTCTACGGATCCGGTAATGCGGCGTTTCCAGAGCCGAATTGGCGACCATAACGACCTGCATATCGTTGCGCGACTCGAGACTCTGGAGCCAGCTGCGCTTTTCATTCAACAGGTAAGTTGCGACTTCGACCGGCAACTGTGCAATAACTTTGGCAGTGCGCTCCTTTCTTGCCTCTTCGCCGATGATGCGCAGAATAGCCAGTGCGAGCGACTCGACGCTGCGAATATTGCCGATACCGGAACAACGGGGGCAAGTCATATAGTTCGATTCGCCCAAAGACGGACGCAATCGCTGTCGCGACATTTCCAGCAGACCGAAGCGACTGATCTTGCCTATCTGGACGCGTGCGCGGTCTGCTCTCACGGCTTCGCGCAGCCGGTTCTCGACTTCCCGCTGGTTTCTTTGCGGACCCATATCGATAAAGTCGATGACAATCAGCCCGCCAAGGTCACGCAGCCGCAACTGGCGTGCGATTTCGTCGGCCGACTCGAGGTTGGTGGTCAATGCGGTCGCTTCGATGTTGCTGCCCTTGGTCGCTCTTGCCGAGTTGATGTCGATGGACACCAGCGCCTCGGTATGATCGATGACGAGGCTGCCGCCGGCGGGCAGCGTAACCGAATGGGCGAACGCAGATTCGATCTGAGATTCGATCTGGTAGCGGGTGAACAAGGGAACCGAATCTGTGTAGTGTTTCAGCTTGCGCAGATTGTGCGGCATGACCTGTTCGACAAATTCCCGCGCTTCCTCATACGTTTTTTCATCATCGATGAGAATCTCGCCGATTTCGTTGGTGAGATAGTCGCGCAACGCGCGAACGACGGCGTTGCTTTCGCGATAGATCAGGAACGGGGAGGGCCGCTCGACGACGACTGTTTTGATTGCTTCCCATACGGCAAGCAGGTTGTCCAGGTCCCAGATAAATTCCTCGGCGCTGCGGTCGATGCCGGCGGTGCGAAGAATGACGCTCATGCCCTTGGGTACGTCGATCTCCGTAAGCGACTTGCGCGCAAGATCCCGGTCTTCACCGACGATACGCCGCGAGACACCGCCCGAACGTGACTTGTTCGGTTTCAGGACAATAAAACGTCCTGCCAGGCTGACGTAGGTCGTCAATGCGGCGCCCTTGTTGCCGCGCTCTTCCTTGTCAATCTGCACGACGATGTTCTGGCCCTCGTTGAGGACCTCTTTGATATTCGGTTTAGAGCCCTTTTCGACTTCGGAAACGAAGTACTCCGGGGATATTTCCTTTAGCGGCAGGAATCCGTGGCGCTCGGCACCATAATCGATGAACGCGGCCTCGAGACTTGGCTCGACGCGCGTGATCGTTCCCTTGTAAATATTGGCTTTCTTACGTTCGGCGGATGGTAACTCTATGTTCAGATCGTACAGGCGCTGGCCATCGACCATCGCCATGCGCAACTCCTCTTCCTGGGTCGCGTTTATCAACATTCTTTTCATGATGCCCTACTTTGTTATCAGTGGTGGGCAGCGAAAAGGACAGGCGGGGTGTGGCCGAAGGGGCCGCGCAGGGGAAGTCAGTACAGAGTGCGCGGCGCAGGGCGCGCGCAAACGAGAGGCTCATATACTTCGAAAAGGCTCGATCGCTTTCGATCTGGCCGGCCAGAATACTGATCATTGTTACCCTGCGGCAAAGCCGCTTTGGTGCTCGCACCGGCATGCCGTGCTCGCTGCCAAGTGGATAAAGGTCTCGCGTTGTGCGAAGCCCAAAATACAAAACAATCACGACAAATCAGAGGCTTACTGCGGTCGTGATTCACTCGTCGCGAAGGTTGAATCGAGTTCCATTGCCCTCGCAGGCCGGTAATATAACACAGCAGGTCGCCACGGCAACGTGATACAAGTCATTGTGATGGTTCCGGAATCTCCAAAAACACTGCGGACGGGCGTCCGCAAGATCAGTATCGGCGAAGATTTCGCCGGGCAGAGAATCGACAATTTCCTGCTGAACGCGCTACCCGGTGTGCCGAAAAGTCGGATTTATCGCCTTTTGCGCCGGGGTGAGGTCCGCGTCAATGGTGGCCGCATCAGGGCCGAATACAAGTTGCAGCCAGGAGACGAAGTCCGCGTGCCGCCAGCCCGAGTCAATGCGCCGGGAGCGCCGCCGCCCGCAAAGCTGGCGGAGGATATGCTGGAGCGCATCATTTTCGAAGACAAGCGATTGCTGGTTATCAATAAACCTGGCGGTGTCGCGGTTCATGGTGGCAGTGGCATCAGTCACGGTGTGGTTGAGCTCTTGCGGGCTTCGCGTCCTGATTTGAAAGACCTGTCGTTGGCGCACCGGCTCGACCGCGAAACCTCGGGTTGCCTCGTTCTCACCAAACGGCGAAGCGCGCTTCGCGAGTTGCACGAGAAGTTTCGCCAGGGTCTTGTGGAAAAAAACTATCTGGCGCTGGCTGCCGGAGACTGGCAATACGGCGACTACCTGATCGACGCGCCTCTTAATGTTGAGCATCGAAAAAGCGGAGAGCGTCACGTCGTCGTCAGTGACCAGGGGAAGCCGGCAGAGACCCGCATCAGCTTATCGCGGACATACGGTGACTTTAGCCTGCTGCAATGTCGGCCGCTGACCGGACGTACACACCAGATACGGGTACATGCACAAAGCGTCGGCCATCCACTCGTCGTCGACGAGCGATATGGTGATGCGGACGCCAATCGGCAGGCCAGGAAGCTGGGGCTCAAACGTCTTTTTCTGCACGCACAGTCGATTTCCTTTCCGGACAGTAGCGGCAATGAGCAAC
>JAZFPY010000246.1:0-2016 GCA_036444875.1 Woeseiaceae bacterium
GTAAGACTCATGCATCAGAGCACAGCCCTGTAAACGAAGCAACCTAGTAGGACACTATGGTACTTTTCGATTTGACCGTTAGCTCATAGGCTCAGCTCTATGCGGCTATTCGGAACGTTTCCTTTAGTTGCAAGGATGCAATATGAATGTCCGCTTAGGATCGTTTTCTGCCTGTCGCAACTCTATTATCTGACCGGCAGCTCCTAGGCGAAAGCCGACATTCGTCAAAGAAGTTCATTTGCTCAGTCAGGCCATCTTTGAATGACCGCTTCCGCCTACAAGCTGTCATTCAGAGCTAAGCAGATTTGCTGATAGCGACAGGCAGAAATCGGCCAACACCAGCCGTTCGGACGTGGACTGCAAATAGCTGGAAGCGGACATCCACCTTCACAAATCCCGGCAAACACGGCCTTCGTGCGCCTACTCGTGCAGAAGCACATCGCCCAGGGTTTCCGCCTCTTGCAGTGCCCGGCCGCATCCTCTGACTACACAGGTGCGCGGATCGTCGGCAATAATGATGGGCAGGCCCGTCTCGGCAGCGAGCTTGCGATCGATGTCGCGCAAGAGCGCGCCCCCGCCCGTTACGACGATCCCCTTCTCGGCCACATCGGCGCCGAGCTCGGGCGGCGTTTTTTCCAGCGCAGTCTTGATCGCACCCACAATAGCGCGCAGGCAATCGCTCAGCGTGGTATGGATCTCGTGGCTGTCAATCTCCTGGGTGCGTGGCACCCCATCGACGATGTGCTGGGCTTTGATCTGCATACGGCGCACCTCGCTTTGATGCCAGGCGCTGCCAATCTCGCACTTGATCCGCTCTGCCGTGACCTCACCGATTAATAGGTCGTAGGTGTGGCGGATGTAGTCGATGATCGCCGCATCCATCTTGTCCCCTGCCATCCGCAGGGAGTCAGCATAAACGATGCCGCCGAGCGAGATCACCCCTACCTCGGTCGTGCCACCACCGATGTCCACCACCATTGACCCCGTCGGGTCGACGACAGGGAGGTCGGCACCGATGGCGGCGGCCATTGGCTCTTCTATTAAATGGACTTCGCGGCCGCCGGCCGCCTTCGCTGACTCGCTGATCGCGCGCCGTTCGACCTGCGTCGAGCCGCAGGGCACGCAGACAACGATTATGCGCGGGCTTGGCCGGAACAGGCGGTTCTCATGAACGCGGCGGATGAAGTACCTGAGCATCTCGCCCGTCACCGTGAAGTCCGCGATCACCCCGTCCTTCATCGGCCGTATCACCTGAATATGGCCTGGTGTGCGCCCCAGCATCCGTTTGGCCGCCTCCCCTATTGCCAGGATGCTGCGGTTGCTGCGTGCGCCCCGCGGGTCATGGCGAATCGCAACGACGGACGGCTCGTCGAGCACGATTCCCTTGTCACGCACGTAGACCCGCGTGTTGGTGGTGCCGAGGTCAATAGCGAGGTCGTTCGAAAATAATCCGCGTAAGCGGCTGAACATGTGAGATTACCGTGTTTGTGCCGGACCGCACTCATTCTAACTGTATCCACGGGAGGCGCGGCTGCTCGACTACATTTTGCTTGACCCGTTCCTTGACGGCAACGGTTTCGCTCAAGAAGACGCCAATGTAAGATTTCTCCTCGCAAGAGCATTGGAGGCTGACCCAATCTTCCCGATGCGCCCATACTTCGTCAGCGAGCGCCTTCCAATCGGAGACTTCGAGGCGCGCGATGGAGATCGTGGGGATCTCCCGTACCTCACTTCCTTGCGATACCTTGCTTATAGACAGGCTAGTGGGGCGATCTCGCTGAACGACCGGTATTGGGCCGACTGTTGCCTGTCGCTTTAATGAAATTCTAAGTCGACGAACGTCGGGAATTAGGCGGAAGCGGTCATTCAAAGATGGTCTGACTGAGCAAATGAACTCCTTTGACGAATGTCGGCTTTCGCCTAGGAGCGGCCGGTCGAGCGTTGATGGAATCCTGATCTTGACGGGCTGCAACCGGCCAAAAGGAGACGTTCGCGGTGGCACCAGATCGATCTCGT
>JAZFPY010000247.1:0-3115 GCA_036444875.1 Woeseiaceae bacterium
AAATGTTCGAGAGAAAATTCCACGACTCGGTATCGGCGAACCGGATCGAGATCGGCTTCCCGGGCGAGATCATTCACAAAAACCTCAAGATTCCAACAATCGATCTCGCTGAGATGCCGTCGGCCAGCGCACGGGACAAGCTTAAGCAGCTTCTCGATCTTCAGGCCAATCTTGAAGACGGCGGTGCCAATTCGGGGGTGATCAGGCTCGCGCACACACGCCTGTTTGGTTCCGACAAGCCCTACGAAGCATGGACTCCTACCAGGCTCATGGACGAAATGGCAAAGATAGAAACGAAATACCAAACGGATGACCAGCATTTTTTGTTCGAGGCCAACGCACAGAAACTGCAACTCGTCGTTTATAACCAGAGCGACGAGCCTGTTCAGGACGCTTCACTGTCAATCGTGTTTCCGACTCACGAGGCAGTTCACATCGCCAACCAACTGCCCAAAGTGCGGCAAAATGGCAAATACGTGGACAGGAGACCGGACGAAATCGCCGGCTATCCGGCTGTCAGTCTGAAAGATGATTCGATTCACGTCTCATATGCTCTCGGAGAAATTCCAACGTATGCGCCGATGACTGTCTTCGACATACCCTTGCGAATCTGCATCGGGTCAGATCTCAAAGGGCGACGGCTGGGAATACAGTATTCCCTTTTTGGGCGAAACTTGCGGAGCCCCGCAAAAGGGAAGCTGCGGCTGCTCTTTTAGAGAATTGGATCGCCCGCATCGCGAGCGATTCTTTATGTCCATTTGTCGATCGTCGGCGGGACATAAGATTCAAAACGCCGTATCAGATCCCCCGGTTGCTTGCTGACCAGCAACATTGCCCGATGTGCCGTCCGCACAAACCCCTCCGCTTCGGCGTGATCGAGAAATGACAACAGGTGGTTGAAGTAGCCATTCACATTAAGAAGTCCACACGGCTTGTCATGAAACTGCAGCTGCGCCCAGGTCAGGATTTCGATGATCTCTTCCAACGTGCCGAATCCGCCCGGCAGCGCGATGAAGCCATCAGACAGCATAGCCATCATTGCTTTTCTCTCATGCATGGATTCGACCACGTGCATCTTGGTCAGGCCGGGATGAGCAACTTCTTTTTCGAGGAGTGACCTGGGTATTACGCCGTGGACCGTGCCGCCGCCAGCAAGCACCGCATCCGCCAGCAGTCCCATCATACCCGCTGAGGAGCCACCAAAGACAAGGTCAATATTGCTCTGTATGAGGGTCTCGGCCAGTGCCATTGTTGCATCCGTATAGTCTTTACTTCTCCCGGCACTGGAACCGCAATAGACGCAGAGCCTTTTCATTGAGGACACGGTAATTCCGGGGACAGTGTATTTAATTCAGGATGTATAAGGTCGGCCTCAGGCGGCAGATCAAGAGTTGAGCATGCTGTCCCTGATATCAGACCGTTGTCGGTCTTTAGTCAAGTCCGTTGTCGGTCTTCATCAAGAAGCTGCCGATTTCGATACTGAGCTGATGATCTTATGCAGATCCGGACGCGTGGCCTGCATTTCCTCCGGCGTCAACGCGTCGAGTTCGTGCGGAAATACCAGCCATTCTGCCGTTTCCCTGATGCAGTAATCCGGTACGAGATCTGTCTCGTTCCTCGTGGGCTTGTACCACGGCACTGCGACACGAATGTCCTCGGGAGTGTTGCCACGAGCGCGCTTCGTCAACTCATCAATCACAGCCTTGATGGTATGACCGGTATCAAATACGTCGTCGACGATCAGAACACGATCGTCGTAACAGACTTTCTTGATAATGTAGTTCAGGCCATGTACGGCAACCGCACCGCGCTCATCGACGCCCACATACGATGATGTGCGAATCGCAATATGATCGGACTCAATTCCGCAGTAAGCCAGTATTTCCTGGACCGCCATGCCGACCGGCGTGCCGCCACGCCATATCGCAATAATCAGCGTTGGCTGAAATCCGCTTTCCAGAATTCTGACACCCAGCTCGAACGAATCTGCGAGAAGGTCCTGTGCCGTTAAGACGGTCTTGTCCATGCCGATTCTCAATCTTAACGTTATACTCATACTACAGCACATCTCCCGTGACCGAGAAAAGAAATGAACAAGAGATTCATCGCGGCGAATGACCTTTTGCTCGACTCATTCCAGCTCGCGGTCAACATATACGAAGCGGGCTTCCGGCCGGACTTTCTCGTCGGTCTCTGGCGCGGTGGCAGCGCGGTCGGCATTGCCGTTCAGGAAGGCCTTGATTATTTGGGGATCAAGACCGATCACATTGCAATTCGCACTTCCTACACCGGTCTGCCGAAGTATTCGCAAATGGTCGATGGAACCAACGCAATTCGCGTCCATGGGCTCCAGTATCTGCTTGAGAACCTGTGCAACGAGCATTCCATGCTTATCGTCGATGACGTCTACAGCACGGGCTCCAGCGTCAATGCCGTTATTCAAACTTTGTCCGGAAAGACCAGGCGCAACCTGCCGCATGATATTCGTATCGCAACGGTATGGTACCGGCCAACGGAGCGGACGATTCGCCCGCCGGATTATTTTGTGCACGAGAGCAGCGACTGGCTGATCCTGCCTTACGAGCTATCCGGGTTGTCGATCGACGAGCTGCATGCCCACAAGCCGGAACTCGCTGGTATCATCGACAGGTTAAAACCGTTCATTCACGCCCGCGACAGCAAGCCCGCGGCCTAAATGACGGACAACAGGCAGTTCTTAAGAACTCTGTTTGATACGGCCGTCGCCGCCGCTCAACCGGCGAACCTGATGGCTAGGAAATTACCTCCCTGTCCCAGGGGACGGACCCTCGTCATTGGCGCCGGCAAAGCTGCTGCCTCTATGGCGCGTGCCGTCGAGGACAACTGGCCCGCAGCGCTGTCAGGCCTTGTCATCACTCCGTACGGACATTCGCTTGCCTGTGAACGGATCGAGGTCGTAGAAGCAGCCCACCCGGTTCCGGATTCGGTCGGACTCGACGCCACGAAACGCATTCTGGCAATGGTCGATCACCTTTCTGGCGAGGATCTTGTTCTGTGCCTTCTGTCGGGCGGCGGCTCTGCCCTGCTGTCGATGCCTGCCGAAGGTGTCAGCTTGCAAGACAAGCAATCGCTCACC
>JAZFPY010000248.1:0-10725 GCA_036444875.1 Woeseiaceae bacterium
CATGCAGGGGTCGCACGACTCGTCTATTACCGGCGATCGGGAGACACCGGCAGTCTGCTGGAAATGCCCCTGTACTTCGGAGCCTCGATCGAGGCCGGCAACGCGTGGCAAAGTCGCTCCGACATCAGCTTCGATTCGTTGCTCATCAACGGCAGCCTGTTCGCGGGTCTCGATACCTACCTGGGTCCCTTGTTCATTGGTGCGGGCATCGGCGAGGGAGGCAATTCCAGTTTTTATCTGTTTCTCGGCGCACCGCCAAGATAAATGCGGTAGCCATTAGAGGAATCGCCCGTCAGGACGGGCTCCAACAAGGACAGCAGAATCGACGACGTGTCGTAGGAGCCCGTCCTGACGGGCGACAGCGAGGTTGGCAGGAACGACGACGCATCGTAGGAGCCCGTCCTGACGGGCGATCTTTTCATTAGTCCCGCGAATATTACCGGCCGATTTTTTCAAGTACCTGGGTGGGATTATCGGTGCCCCGGTTATAACCGTGTCTTTTTGCCATCTGCTCGAATGCTGTGTCTCGTTCCGCCTCAGTTGCATACCAGTGGAGTAGTTCCCAGTCATCTCCCACCAGTTTTGCAAGCATATCCGCCGGCGGCAGTGTTACGCGAATGCCGAAACGCCTTTCGGCGCCAGCCGTTTCCGGATTGACAAGATTGTGTTTATGACAAAAATCCACTGCTACCCTCTCTGTGTGGCCGGCCCGGAGTATACCGAAACAAGCAGCAGCTATTCTAATAACCTGTTCTGTCGCTCGCGCCCTCCCGGTCTGCCCAGCCCAGAATTCTCCGCGTTATGAAAAGGTACACGGGCTTGCCGCCCCGCATCCAGATTCGTGACGGCACGGTGGGCCTGGCGAGGATCGCATGCTCACGCGCGGTCAGGTGTTCCGGGCAGTACGTCCGCTTGTGTTTTAGCAAGTGTCGCACGTCCTCCCGTGCCAGCAGCCGAAAGAGGCGTCCGCGCTTCGGGGAGTACCAGGCCAGCTGAAAATCGATGATTCCGGGCTGACCATTTTCCATGACCAGCCAGTTTGGCTCTTTTGCGAGATCGTTGTGTACAACGTCCTGTCGGTGCAGTTGCCGCAGAAGCTTTGCCGCCGCCCGAAAGTAGCCGATGTCGGTGGGCCGGCTTTCCTGCATGGGTTCGCCGGCAATCCAGCTCCGCTGCAGTGTATCCGCATCGACGCGCAAGAGTTCAGGTATGCCGGCAATGCCATTCGTTGTAGCGAGGGCGCGCGCCTCGCGCGCCAATAGCCGGCGCGCAAGCCATCTGGCCCAGGGACGAGCCCTGCTCGCGTCACGAACCACGCGTAGGCCAGCCTCGTCATTTCGTAAAGATACCTCGCCAAAAATGTCCTTTTTCAACGACTTGAAGTCGAAAGCGGCCAATCTCATGTGTCCGGTGTGTGCATCATTTGGTGGCGATGTTGGCGTAAATTGCAGAGAATACCTTATCAGCTCGCGCGCACTGCAGCTTAAGCGATGTCAGAGAAGTCAGAGCAATATTCAACAGGATCGGCCGACGACGGCGGTGAATTTTTCAGCGTCGGTGTGCCGTTGCATGCCGTAAGGCCCGGCTATGTCCGACGACCGGCCGACGAGACACTTTTCGAGACCCTTGTTTCCGGGGCCTACGCGCATGTCATCGCGCCAGATCGCACGGGAAAGTCCAGTCTTGTTGCTGCGACGTCCGCGAGGCTACAAAACAACGGATTCAAAGTCGCGATTATCGATCTCGCGCAAATAAGCGAGCGTGACGGTGGCAGCGACGCGGGCCGCTGGTATTACAGCATCGCCTACCGCTTGTTGCGACAGCTACGGCTGAAGACCGACCTGCAGGCCTGGTGGCAGGACAAATCCTTTCTGAGCAATCGGCAACGTCTCGTCGAGTTTTATGTCGAGGTTATCCTGCAAAACATCTCCGAACGCATTGTCGTATTTATCGACGAAGTGCAATGTATTGCCGAGCTTCCGTTCGCAGGGCAGCTGTTAGCCAGTATTCGCGCGGCGCACAACGCCCGGATTACCGAGCCCGACTTCTCGCGGCTCAGTTTCGTATTGATAGGTGAATGCGATCCGACGAGCCTCGTAAAAGACGCGAATCTCTCGCCGTTCACGATTACACATCCAATTGAGCTGACCGACTTTACGCGGGCTGATCTCGATCTGTTCGCAAACGAGTTGAACCTGTCGATGGCGGACGCCAAAGCCGCACTGGACAGAATATTTTACTGGACGAGCGGGCAGCCATATCTGAGTCAGAAACTCGCCCGCTCTGTAGCGCGCGAGCGCATATCCGGAAATATCGAAGAGCATGTCGATCGCATTGCCATGCAGCAACTTGCCGGCCGTGCCGCTATCCACAGCGAACCGCACATGAGTCAAATACACCGGAAGGTCAGCGGAGACAAAAAGCACGGTGAGGCGCTATTAAATCTCTTTGGCCAAATACGCAAGGGCGTCGCAACGGAAATCGACCTGGAGTCGTCTCTGCAGCGACGGCTTATGGCCATCGGTCTGATCGATACCGCTGATGACGGCATGCTCAAGGTTCGGAACCGGATTTACGAGTCAGTATTCACCGCGCGCTGGGCGAATGAAAATCTCCCACTGCACTGGCGTGGCCCGGCGATCGCCATCGGGATTATTTTGACTTTTGTCGCCATTCCATTTTGGTACACACAAATCCTGCCGCGGCCATATGTACGCGTGATGTCCTCGCCGACAGAGGCAATCGAGACCGCGGCAGTCGCGTACAAGAATCTGCATTCGTTTCCGGGGCATGCCGATTCAGCCGATCGCCTTTTTCGAATATTCCTGCAGGCCAGGGCGAGACGTGCAGAAGACCGCGCCGCAATGATGGAAATCGACCAACTGGCGCGGCGCCTGCCAAACGCAGATGATTTCGCGGACAATCTTGTTGCCGGGTTCTGGGACGGGCAGGCCGCCAGGGCGCTCAGGAATGAAAATCGCGACGAAGCACTGCTTGCTGCCCTGGAAGCCCTGATCATATCGACGCCCGTGCGCCGACGCCGGGCCGCCAATCTCGTCGGCGATGATTACGCACAGCTGATTACCAGGCATACCGGGCAGGCATCGGACCACGTTGTGTTCAGTCCTGATCAATTGCTGCTGACCTATGCTAACGGGCCACAGATTTCGCAGTGGTCGCTGGCAAACAACAGGCTAACACCGCGTGAACCCTGGACCATGTCGGCACTCGAGGTGACGCCCCTTGTTCGCCGCGTTGTCGTCGATCGTGACGGCCGGGTCGATCGCATCGGCCTGACCATCAATGTCAGTCATTCCCGGCTTGACGATCTGCGGGTGAAACTAATCGCACCGTCGGGGCGAACGGTGGAACTCACTTTTACGCAGGCACAGTCCGCCGCCAACGACGTCATCAGGTTCAGACGTGCAGATCTGTCGGCGCTGATCGGTGAAGCCCTGAATGGGACCTGGAGTTTAAGCGTCCGCGATGAAAACACGGGTGCAATGGGTCATCTCATTGCCTGGAACCTGAGCCTCAATTCCCAGGTCGTCGTCGAGAACTTCGAACGCGGCCTGGATATTCCCGAGCCCGTCGCGCGTGAATCAAACGACTTGTGGTTCAGTCCTGATGGCCGATATGCGATTGCGCGCGCGATGCAAAGTGACAGCGCCCGACTATGGGACCTCGCATTCGCACAGCCTGCCCGAACAATAGCGGTGCCTGCGAATGAACGCGTGCTCGGACTCAGTGCGAATGCCCGGTATCTTTTGACCGTTACGCAGGATACGGTGAATCTCTGGAACACTGCTGGCGGCAAACTGCATGTCAAGCTGGCAATTGGTGCCGCGAGTGCGGAAGCACTTGTCAGTGAAAACGGCGAATTTCTGTTGGTCCGGCGTCGCGGCGATACCGATACCGAATTCGAGCTCTGGTCGCTGGAATCAGGCGACGTGAAATCCCGGCTTAGCATCGCCGGGGCGCCGGCACTGGTCGCGATAGATGCAAGTGGTAGTCGTCTCGCAATTGCGGATTACGATCGCGCAGTCAGAGTCTGGAATTTCGGCGATGGCAGCCTTGTGTCGCAACTGGATTTCTGGGCCCAGCCCAGCGCAATCACACTGGCTGCCAACGGCGAGGTCCTCGGTGTGGTTCACGGTGATCAGGGCATCTCCCTGTGGCGTATTGACCAGCCCGACGAACCACTGATTTTCGAGCGTGGGACCGAAAACTGGCAGATGTCATTTTCACGCTCTGGCTCAAAAGTCCTGGCGGGAAGCGCACGGCAGGGATTCCAGGTCTACAGAAGCAACGACGGCGCAATGTCCGGCTCGCCGGTCGGATCCGGCAAGCCGCAGGGGACGATCAACATGCTTGTGTTCAGTGGTGACGAACAGCTCATCGTCACCGGGGACAGTAGCGGCAGCGTCGGGTTCTGGGCGGCGCCCGCGGCGCCGGCCGCGGCTGATGGCCTGGCTGCTGATACTGCTGCAGGCCACCGGCTGTGGCGTGAGTCGGGCGATTCCGTGACCGCGATTTCCCCCGGCGGCAGCCATCTGGCAATCGGCGACAGCGGGGGTCACGTGCACATTCTGCAAGTGGATGCCAATGTGGAGGAGCTGGCCGCAGCGAGTGATGAATTGAGTTTTCTGGGGCACCGGGGCGCTGTAATCGGGCTGGCGTTCAGCCAGGACGGGGCACTTGTTGCCAGCGCCGGATTTGACGGCTCGATTCGTATCTGGGACACGAACAGCGGGCTGCCTCGTCCTTTCCACGTGCGCACATCGGCAAGTGCGATTAGCCAGATCACTTTCTCTCCGACGGCCAGCCGCCTCGCCGTACTTGCTGGACATCGGCTTTGGGTAATCAACACAGATACGGGCCTGGTACTCGCGGATATCGAGCTTGGTGAACCGCATGCCGGGCTTGTGTTCGCAGTCGACGACCGGCTTTATGTCGGTGGTGAGAGCGGAACATTACGCAGCCTCGCAAGCGACAGAACCGGCAGCTGGCATCTCAGAAACGTCTGGCAGGGATCATCGGCGATCCGCAAACTCGCCATATCACCGAACAAGCGGCAACTGCTGATCGTCGACTCACAGCATGTAACGCAAGTGCTTAACATCGAGAACGGCAGAATCGGCACGGCGACATTACATTTGCCTGACGCTGTTACCGATATTATCTTCAGTCCGAGCGAATCGCGCGCTTTGTTCCGCACAGTGCGATGGATTCACCGGGCGAGCGTATCACCTGGTGGACTGATATGGCTGGATGCGATTCGGGCGCCAAAAGCCCTGGCTGGTTCGAAGATGGTGTTCGATCAACGGATGGTCGCCGAGGTCGGCGACCCGTTCGGAGATCGAGTCATGTTACTAACGCGGGAAGCAGGATTTCCCGAAGTGGCCGAACTGCGTTTCAGTCATACAGCGGGACCCGCGCTCTTCGGCAACAAAGACAAGCTGCTCGCCGAATGGCGCAGAAAACTGGGCCTGGAATCGGTGGATCACAGTACTCCATCAATATCACCTTGACGGAGTACTAACGGTCATCCCCGCGTAACGTGCGCACGAGCAATTCCAGGCTTGCTGCGGTAACGTCTTCGGATCGTACCGCTTCACCGATACGCACGTTAACTCTGGCCCAGAGACGGCCGGGGATCTTGCGCAGCCCGCCGCCACTTCGCCGGCTGAACCAGCTGCCCCAAAGACCACCCAGCGCGATCGGAATGACAGGTACGCCGCGACGCTCGATGATTTTCTCGATTCCGGGACGGAACCGCTGAACCTCACCGTCTGTCGATATGCCGCCTTCGGGAAAAAGACACACGATTTGACCGGCGTCGAGTTCTTTATCGATCTGATCGAAAGCTTCTGCCAGCAGGGTCTCGTCTTCTTTCGCCGAGGCGATCGGGATCGCTTTTGCCGTTTTGAATATGAAGCTCAGTAATGGTATCTGGAATATCTTGTAGTACATGACGAAGCGAACGGGCCGGCGAATCGAACCACCAACCAAAAGCGCATCGACGAAGCTGACATGATTGCACACGAGCACTGCCGGGCCTTCGTCAGGTATGTTCTCGAGGCCCGTGGGCCGCACGCGATAGAGCATATTAATAAGAATCCACACCAGGAAACGCATCAGGAATTCTGGCAGCAAGGTAAAGATGTAAATGGCGACCAGCGCGTTAAGTACTGCCAGAATCAGATAAAACTGTGGGATCGACAGGCCTGCGGCCAAAACACCGAATGCGAGAATGGCTGCGGCGACCATAAAAAGCGCGTTGATAATGTTGTTGGCGGCGATTACCCGGGACAGGTGTTGTCGCTCGGTCCGGTCCTGAATCAGTGCGTAAAGCGGCACGCTGTAAAATCCACCGAATGCACCAAGCAACGACAGATCGATCAGGATCCGCCAACTTCCCGGCCGCGCCAGAAACTCACTGACGGAATTGACGGCGACTACCTGCGCATCGGGTTGGGAGAAAAACAAGTCGATTGCGAACAGACTTAAGCCGATCGACCCGAAAGGCACAAGACCCAGCTCAATGCGGTGGCCTGACATGCGTTCGCAAAGCAGGGACCCAACGCCAACGCCGACCGCGAATGCGACCAGGAGGGTCGTTGTTATTGCCTCGTTACCGTTGAGAATACCGAGCGTATACGCGGGCAACTGGATCGTCATCGCTGAACCAAAGAACCAGAACCATGATATGCCGAGAATCGACAGGAAAACGCTGCGTTCTTCCCTGGCGAACCCCACGATGTGCCAGGTTTCAGTCCAGGCGTTCCAGTTAATTTTCAGGTCGGGGTCGACCGGCCTGGTTGACGGTATTTGACGGCTGGCGAGGTAACCAAATACGGCCGTGACGACGAGGCATGATGCGAGAATGCTCTGGTTTTCATAATCAGCTGCAACGGAAATGCCACCGACTATCAAGCCGAAAATAATCGCCATGTAAGTGCCGGATTCGACCAGTGCGTTTCCACCAACAAGCTCGTCCGTTGCGAGTTGCTGCGGCAGGTAGGCGTACTTGACCGGACCGAATAGAGTGGACTGACAGCCCATCAGAAAGAGCACGACGAGGAGCACCGTGTAACTTTGTGTTACAAAGGCAAATGCGGCCAGCACCATGAGTACGATTTCCAGCAATTTTATACTTCGCATCAGGCGGGACTTTTCATATTTGTCTGCAAGCTGGCCGGCGGTTGCAGAAAAAAGGAAAAAAGGAAGGATAAATAGTGCGCCGGCAACGTTCGCGAGTTGGCCCGCATCCATACCGGCAATGCGCACACCCTGAAACGTAATGAGTATTACGAGCCCGTTTCGAAAAATATTGTCATTCAGGGCGCCGAGAAACTGGGTAACAAAAAATGGCGCAAAGCGACGTTGTCCAAGTAACGAAAACTGGTTGGAATCTGACACGTTCGCACAGTCTCCTGGCCCCGGGGCCGCGCCACTATAACAAAAGGACAGAAATTGGGACGGACCCCCGGCTTCTGAAACGAAGCTCTGCCGGCCTGCGGTAACTGCGAACTGCAGCTACTTTTATGGCAGAATGCCGATGGTAATATCCGGCTAACAGCCCGTAATGCTTGGGCGTCAGAAATCAAAGGGCAGGCTGAAAGTCAATGGCTACAATGCGTCTCGTCATCATTTGCGGCAGTTTGATCCTGCTGGCCGGCTGTGCCAAGGAGCCGCCGCCGAGGACTGTCGCGGAGTTCCTCGATAACCGCATATTGCTCGAGGCCACGATGGTCCGTTGTGGCAAGAATCGCAACATGTCCAAGTATGAGGTCGAGTGTGTCAACGCGCGCGAAGCGATCAATCGCATTGCCACAATTGACGAAGAAGAACGACGCGCGGAGCTCGAGGCCCAGTCTGCGCGCAAGCGCAAGGCACTGCGGCGCACTCAGCAGGCTGCAGCCGAGGCAAGGCGGCGTGCTGCTGAGGCGCGGCGCAGGAGAGAAGAAGACGAATATCTTGGAGTTTTCGAAGACTCGCCACCTGGTGCGGGAACGGGCGATGACGCCGGCAACGTGCAGCGAATGGATGGTTCCGGCAATGTCGAGCAGGCACCTGCGGACGGCTCACAGCCGGCAGGCGAGGGCGAACAGGATCTCGAATCGATCCGGGAAGAACTTCGGCGTCGCCAGGAATCAGATTAGGTGGGCTGAGGTAGCTTTACGTCTGCGACTAAAGAGCTGTCAAAGCGAACATCGATTTCATTGTGCTGGCATTGTGCGAACATGCAAATCCCGCTGTGGGAACGGAATTTCGATTCCTGCGCCCTGGAATGCCCTGTACACGGTGCAATTGAGTTCATGTAAAATGCGGCCGCGATCTACGGGTTGATTGATCCAGCAAAGCAATTCGAAATCGAGGCTATAATCTCCAAAGCTTCGAAAACGAACTTTTGGATCGGGAGATTTGCAGACTTCGTCGTGTTCATCGGCGACGGTTGCCAGTGTGTCGATAACCTGATCGATATCGCTGCCGTAAGCAACGCCAACCGCAATTCGAATGCGATGCCTGGCGGACGGGCCGCCTGCTTCATTGATGATCTTGCCGTTGCCGATAAGGTTATTCGGAACTGTAATCTCAACATCATCGCGCGTCAGAATTCGCGTACTACGCAGACCGATGTTCGTGACCATGCCTCGCTCACCGGATTCCAGGACGATGAAATCACCGGTTTTGTAAGGGGCGTCGGCGGCGATGGCAACGCCGGCGAATAAATTCGACAGCGTGTCTTTCGCGGCGAAACTCAAGGCCAGACCGACAATGCCCGCCGATGCCACCCAGGCGGTCACGTCGATGCTCCAGGCAAGAAAGATGAAATAGACGGCGAGCGCGATTAGCACGACCTTCAGGAATGTGCCAAGCAGAGGCAGCATGCTCGTGTGCAGCGCGCCGCTCATCCTGCCGCGCCTGACAGCCGAGAGAATGAGGTCAAATAAGCCGCTAAGGAATCCGAACCAGATGAAAATCGCGATCGTCCTGAGGATGCCGAGCGTGATGTACTCGGGTGTCGCCGACATCCCCAGTCGTCGCGTCGCTAACGCCAGACCAACCAGGACAAATGTGACGAAAATCGGTCTGTGCAGCAGGCCAACCAGATTATCATCGAATTCCGTTTTCGATCTCGCTACGAATTGCGCAATGGTCTTACTGAAAACGATGTCTGCAATCTTGCCGAGCAGAATAAAACCCAGCGCGAGCGCTGCTGCTTGCAGATAGATGTTTGGGCCGAAAATTTCGGCCCAGGACTGTACCCGTTCGATTAACTCGTTCAACGAGGTGCCACTGGCTCGTCAGCCTGGATCAAAAGTCCTCGTTGTACTCGCCGCTGTCGGCGACGGATTCGTCAGGATCCCGAATACCGTAGGTACGCACGGACGATTTGGGCTCTTCTTCCAAGCTGGTGGGGGGGACGCCGGGCGACCTGCCGGGTGCCATGCCGGGTTTTTTGGGCAGACGTTGCGTTTGTGCGGTCAAGACCTGAACAAACGTATTAGCGACCGCCGGTGCGGCGTTACCGGAACTTGAAAAAATCTGCTCGGGTGTGATGCTGGATGAGCCGTAAAACGCAGCGTTGGCCATTCTGTCCATCGTGATACCCGCGCCTTCCAGTGCCACGCCCGCGAAAATACCCCTGCTCCGTGAATAGGAAAACACTTCCGCCTGAAACTGAATATCAGTCGCGATTGCCGTGTGCCGGCCAACAGGGCCCGCCGCGATAGATGCATCGGCACCGAGCGTGAACTTGCCATTGGCGATCCCATCGACGCCCGCCCGCGTCTTGAAGACCAGTATGATGTCGGTGGACTGGGCGCCGATCTGGAAGCCAAAGCTACCGCCAGTCAATGTGATGAATGCAGGGTTGCTCCAGGAATTGTCCTCCCGGCGAATGACCAGGATGCCCTTGCCGCGGCGGGCACCGAGCGCAAATCCTACCTTGACCACGTTCGGTATCACGGCAACCGCGTATGCGCGTGCGAGCAACGTAGGTGGTACGGTCTGCTCGGGAATTCGCAGCAGCTGATCGAGAACATCTGTGGCATCTGCGACTCGTGTTTCCTCTTTGCTGGCCGCCGCCGGCACGGCGACCATCAGAGACAGTACAAGCAGGCAGCATCTTAAGCGTATATGCATGATTTTATTCCAAAAACCAGAAAATCTGCGCCCTCTCGAACGCGCCCAGGACATGTCATGAAGCTCTTAATACTGAGAATCCGCCAGCACCCAAGAGTTCAATAGGCCGTAATAATACGCGATTTAGCGATTGCACTCACGGTCACTTTCATCTGTGCCGCTCACGGGGTCTGCGTGGCCGAAGGTACGCCGACTGCCAGAGCACCGAAGCGGTTCAATTTTCCGATCTTTCTCTTTACGTAATCCAGAATATGCGTCCAAAGATCAAAAAACTGTCCTCGCTTCGGCACTCTCTCGTTACGGATATTTCTACCGCTAGCCCAGAATCGGCGGCAACGGGCAGTCCAGACTGGCACAGATCGCTCTCAACAATTCGGCTTCGGGGACGGACAGTTTGCCGTCGTGACTCACTGTTTTGCCGACTGCCTGAAGCAGGCTTTTGCGACCCGCGGAGTTCGTCCTTGCAAGTACAGTCAGGCTGCGGTCGAGCACGGGAACTGTCTGCAAGGTCTCGTCCCCGTATTCTGCATCGCTGGCCCACTGGCCGAACTCAGCGGCACCGGCACGGAAGGC
>JAZFPY010000249.1:0-5170 GCA_036444875.1 Woeseiaceae bacterium
CGCGATGCTCCATAATCTGGGTTGTGCCGGTCATATTACGGCTCCCACCAGATCCTAAGGTATTCCTCAAGCAATCATCACTGTTCTCTCAGGTACTTACGGCGCCCCTTGATGAAAATGATCATCAGGATTCAGCGTCGGAACCAGCGCGAAACAAACCGGAGAGGACCCATGAGAAAGAGGCAGAGAAGCAGAAATATCGTATATCGGGCCACGTTGTTAGGCCTGCTGGCAATACTGGCGGCATGCGGCGGCGGCGACAAAAAAGAGGAACCAACCCCGTGCACGGCGAACATTATTGTCCTGATCATATGTACCATCTTGTCGACGGACAGCCCGGCGCCGAATGCAGGTCCGACTTCGGCCAATGACTCCAGTGCGGCTGGTAAGTCATTGGCCCCTGCAGGAGTAACTGGCGAAAGCCCCGAGATTGTTCAGGTTGATGAATTCGAGCCGAATGATGTGCTCGACAACGCGAACATAGTGACATTTCCAGGCAGTTTCGCCGAGGTGTCCACAGGTGTGGAATTCAAGGGTAGCGTGCAAAGTACCGACGACGCTGCCGATTTCCTTAAATTCACACCTAATCGCAGCGGCTCCCATCGCATTTACCTGTGTGCTGATACCTGTGCCGAGAGTCTGGAAGACGATGCTGCCTACATCATGATTTACGACCAGTATCAGACCACGATTGCGGGCACGCCCGTGGGCACAGTCACCAGTCAGGAAATCACCGCGGATCTGACGGCAGGGTTTGCGTATTACGTCGAAGTCAATGGCTACAACGCTGGAGGAGAAAGTTACGACTATCGGCTAGTGGTCACTGACTAGGCGAAACCGGTCGCTGTCGTCTAACTACCAGTGACCGGTGTTGCCCATCGAGGCCCAGGGCTCAGCCGGCGCCAGTGGTTCACCCTTCTGCAGCAACTCAATGGAGATGTTGTCGGGCGATCGAACAAATGCCATATGGCCATCGTGCGGCGGCCGGTTGATTGTGACATCGCCATCCATCAGATGCTGGCAGACTTCGTAGATGTTATCGACGGCATAGGCAAGATGGCCGAAGTTTCTGCCTTCGTCGTAGTCTTCGGGATCCCAGTTGTAGGTGAGCTCGACCTGTGCGTCCTTATCGCCGGGTGCCGCAAGAAATACCAGCGTGAAACGTCCCTTTTCGACGTCATGGCGTCGAAGTTCCTGCAGGCCCAGCTTGCCGCAATAAAAATCCAGTGATTGTTCCAGGTCAGTCACCCGAACCATGGTATGCAGGTATTTCATGAAATCTCCATATCGCTCATTGGGCGGTTGAAGTCGAGTACATTATAAGACCACAATACTTTCCAGAATATTTATTGGGCCAATAAATACCTTGCATCGAATTCGCGCGATTACTCTCGATCTCGACGACACGCTCTGGGCAATCATGCCTGTTATCAGGCGGGCAGAAGCAGCACTCTGGGCGTGGCTTGGTGAGAATTTTCCGAAGATCCCGGAGGCGTTTTCGCCTGAGGCAGCGAACGGGCTGCGAGAGGAGGTGATGACCGAGCATCGGGATCGAAACCACGACTTCCGGTTCCTGAGGAAGATGGTGCTGGAACGCATGGCGGTAACGGTCGGCTACTCACCCGACTTCGTGGATGACGCATTTGTCGTTTTCGACCGGGTGAGGAACGACGTCGAGTTGTATTCGGATGTGCTGCCCACGCTGGAGGTGCTCACCGAGAATTTCTCGCTAATTGCGGTAACGAATGGAAATGCGAACTTGCAGCGCATCGGCATTCGGCACCTCTTTCACGATGTAGTGACGGCAGTCGACGTCGGTGCCGCCAAACCGGCGCGGCCGATATTCGACGAGGCTGTTAGTCGGGCGAATGTCGCCGCACAGCAAACTCTGCATGTCGGCGATCATCCCGAGATCGATATTGCCGGTGCACAGGAAGCAGGTCTGCGTACTGCCTGGATCAATCGCAACGGCGATGCCTGGCCGGAGCATGTTGCTGCGCCGGACGCAATTATCTCTACCATTGCGGAGCTGCTGACTCTGCTCGAACCCGCCATTGCTCACAAGGCTTTCGAATCCGCCCATGAGTGAGTTTTCCGGCGCACCATTGATGATCTACGTGCCGGGACTGAAACCGAAGCCCGAGCCCAGGGCGCACCGGCGTGAGCTTTTTCGCTGTCTGCTGGAAGGCGTCCGGCGGATCGATCCCGATTCGGCAACGCAGATGCAGGAACATGACCACTGCTTCGACATCATCGGCTGGACTTATGATTTCTATGGCGAGCATTACGATCTGAATCTCGACCTCGCCGCGATCGATGCCCTGATTCAGCAACACTCAGCGACCGACGAGGATCGTGCCGAGGCAACATCGTGGCAGCGCAAGGTTCTTCACTGGATCTATTCTGTCGCCGATCTTTTTCCGTTCCTGCTGCATCCGCTCGCCGATGAAACCCTGGAATTACATCTGCGCGATCTTCGCCGCTACGTAAAGAACGAATACGACATGGCGGAATTCATACGCAGGCTTCTGAAAATGCCATTGCGGGCGGCCTGGAAATCAGAGCGGCCAATATTGCTCATCGCCCACAGCATGGGTTCCATCATTGCTTATGACGCGCTTTGGCAACTCAGTCAGGAGTCCGGAAACAATCATAATATCGATCTCTTTCTGACGATGGGCAGCCCACTTGGCCAGACGTTTATTCAACACAGAATCAAGGGCTGGCGGGAGCAGCCCGACAATCGCCACCCGCGGAATATAAAACGCTGGGTCAACATTGCGGCAATTGGTGATTTGACGGCCCTCGACATGAAGCTGCAAAACGATTTTGGGGAAATGGTGCAACTGGGGCTCGTCGAGAGCATCGAGGACAGGGAGGTCTATAACTATTTCCGCCTCGAGGGAGAGCTAAATGTCCACGCCGAATACGGTTACCTCGTCAACGAGGTGACCGCGGGCTATGTCTCTGAATGGTGGCGTCAAAACCGAACATAGGAGCGGCTTGCCGTGCAGGGACGCACAAATATCGCGGAGGACAGGACGTCCGAGAGCGATGAAGCCACGATCGGGCCTGACGGCGCTCCTAAAAACCGCAACTACACTGAATCGAGATTCGGCTTGATTACGATATCGATACGGCGGTTTTTAGCGCGGCCGGCCGCGGTCTCATTATTGGCGACCGGGTTGGTCTCACCGTAGCCGGTGGCGATCACACGATAACTGGGAATTCGCATCGCATTGATCATGTATTGCTGCAAGGACTCGGCTCTTTCCTGAGACAGCTTCTGGTTCAGCTCATCACCGCCATGTGAATCCGTGTGACCCTCGATCACAAGCTCACTGCGCGGGAAAATGTCGATTGCTTTCTCGACTTTCCCGAGCAAGTCGAAACTGCCCTGCTTGATCGCTGATGCGCCGCTGTCGAAGCTCAGGCCGACCAGCCGCAATATGACGTTGTTGCCCTCGCGGAACACGCGTGCCTCGGACTTCGTGAACATTTTCTCGACTTCCTGAAACTGGGCCTTGATGCGAGCCTGTGCTTCGAGCCGTTTTACCAACGCTGCCCGCTCGGCGGTGGCACCGCCAAGCCGTTCGTCGAGCGCCCGGATCTCCTCTTCCATGTCGGCAAGGCGGACAATGCCTGCGTCGACATCCTGCCCAAGGCTTTGCAACTCATTCTGCGTATTCTCGACATAGGCAACCAGTTCGGCCCGCAATCCTGCATGGCCATCTGACATCGCCGGCACGATGTCGGCTGCCCCGGCAATTTGTCGAAGCGGCTCCTCCCACTGCAGGACCAGCATCTCGACGCTGAGGTCTTTGTCGCGCACTGAAAGGACCACATCCGCCAGGTAGAAGGCATGTTTGGCCTCGTAATTCGCCTGCTGAGCAAGGTTTCGGGGGTAGTCCGTGTCGTAACGATTTTCCTCCAGCTCCCGTTCCGCGTCGGCCAGAAGCTGCTTCGCCTTATTGAGCGTAAACGGCGCGTAACGACCGACTCTCCGTTTGTCCGCGTCTGCCAGCAAGCGGCGTGTTTCGGTCAGATACTGGGCTTTGATCGCCATCAGCTCCGCATCCCGATACAGGCTGGTCGCCTGGATATCCTTGCGCTTGGCGCTCTTCAGGTCACCGCGTTCGAGGTAGCGAATCGCCGCGGCAAATTCCCGGTTGGCTTTGTCCCAGATCTCTTTCGATAGCTCGTTAGCCCGCGCGTTGAAAGCATCCTGCCGGCTCTTCAAGACCTGTGCCAGGACCGTCTTTGCCAATTCTGCTGCCCTTTTGGCGGTGCCATAGTTGCTCGCGGCTTCGGCGGTCTTGTCACGGAGGTACTGGACGTTGCGGCCACGATTCAGGCCGGCTTCCGCTGCAGCATAGGCTTTGGAGCCTTTGTCATAGCTTCTCGGGGCAAGGAGTTGGGCGTCTGCCGCATCAGCTTCGACCAAAGCGGCATCGGCGTCTTTGAAAAAGGTATCGCGCAGTTCGTTCTGTGCGAAGGAATCGGCTGTGTTGAGCAGAAATGCTGCAAGCACGAGCAAGCTGACAAAACTGGGTTTAGGGGCCATTTTGTAGTTCCAAATTCAGATAAAAAAGCTGTATTCGCAATCGGCGCTACGTGTAACTAGCGCAATGTTACATATCCTGCAACCCTAATTCTGTGCAATGCATCTCTATATACATAATGCCGCAGCTGTAATCGCGGATTCTACGCCTGCAATACGGCCACCGCGAGCCCCGTGCAGAGCCATTTTCCTTGCATTTGAGGCTTATCGCCCGCCCGGTAGGGCGTAAGGCAATCCCGGCCCAAAAAACAGGTAAAACAGATGATCAAGGAACGACAGCAGGTGGCTGAGGTAGCCGGGATCCCGTGCCATGTGACACCCATCACAGCTCTGGCGATTGCCGGCGCGATCCCCCGTTTTGGGCCGGAATTTGTGCTTTGGCTCACAGATCATCGTGGCCTCGAAGCGTAGTGTGAGCCCATGTCTGCAAAATACTACACACAGTTTCGATTGACTGACGCGTACTACCGCGGTGGTAACGAGTTTAGCGGTGTGGTCGAGCTGAGCCACCCGATGGACAAGAACTCGGAGGTAGCAGACATAGAGGCCGTACTGGCCAAGAATTTCGACCTGCAACAGAGTGCCGTGAGACTCGTTAGCTGGTCACGA
>JAZFPY010000250.1:0-5526 GCA_036444875.1 Woeseiaceae bacterium
CAGGACACAAGTCCGGACATGAACTCAACAACAAGTTGTTGCGTGTTCTTCTGGATGATGCGACGGCATGGGAAGAGGTGACCTTCAAGGATTCCCGCAAAGCGCCGATTTCGTACGCAGCACCTGCTTACGCGTAATTGAATTGCGGTCTCGTCGCTCACGCACATCCCTGTGCTCCGCGACATAAGTACATCCATGTACAAAAAGCGGCTCCTACGCGACACCTACATGCTCCGCCCTGTCGACGGAGATACCTTCACTTTGCAGCTGCTGACGTCGGCACCCGTCATTCGGGCGGCTTCAATCAGCTGATCGCTTTCGAAACGGAGCCGCGCGGCCCAGGATGACGAACTGCAGATCAGCACCAGTTCCCCATTTTCGCGCAGATTGGCCGCGAGTAAATGCGATTGCGCGTCGTCCGGCAAAAGCGCTCTCAGTGCGGTGGTCAAATTGTCCATATTTTGAGCACGTTGGACAATTTTCTCCAAGGCCCCGCCGGAGCCCGTTTTTAGCAGTTTTTCGAGGCGAATTATTGACATAGAAGTGTGACGGAGTTGGCGATTTTCGGGCTTCCAGGTGACCAGAATCAAGGTTCCGGGCACCTGATCTTGTAATGGAAAGCTGCATTATGCATATTTACGAAATCGATAAGGGCATACCCGCCGAAAGACGGGGACGCAAAACCACCGATCTAAGGGAATTGTTCCTAAGATAGCGGGGCTACCGAAGTGACCATTGAGCGTGGGCCGACAACAACGAGAGGGCGCCAGCCGTGGCAGCTCGTCTGCGAGTCAACTGGTTGCATATCAAGGACTAATAACTCGAAAAACACGCCACCGGGGCGCACGTGATGAATGTAGTCATATTCGGCAAGGGGTTCGGGAGACCCCGGCAGCTTAACCTGTCTGGCAGGTCAGTCGCTGTCCTCGCCGTCCTGGTTGCCGGCGCGCTTTGCTCCACCGCTTTTGTCGGTGGCTACTGGTATTCGGCGCAAACGGGCTCCGGCGTGAGTATGACCGAGGTCAGGAACCTGACCGGAGAACTCGCCTTGCAACGCGAGGCAATCACCACCACGCGGCAGCAAACAGAGGATACCCTTGACGCGCTCGCCATTCGGATCGGGCAGATGCATGCCCGCATCATCCGCCTCGATGCGCTTGGCAGGCGGCTCACCGGAATGGCCGGCCTTAAGGATGGTGAATTTGATTTCGACTCGGATCCGGCATTCGGTGGACCGGAAGAGCCGTATGCCACCGGCTCAGCCATTGCGATACCTGAGGTGCTAGCAGCCATGGAAGGCCTCGACAGCCAGCTCGATGACCGCGAAGTGCAGCTGGGCGTTCTGGAGAGCGTCCTCATGAATAAGAACCTCAGCGACAGAGTCTATCCGAAAGGGCGGCCCGTTCTGTCCGGCTGGATGTCCTCCTATTTCGGACGACGTACGGATCCTTTCACCGGAAAACCCGCCAATCACAAGGGCGTTGATTTTGCCGGCAAATTGGGCGCGGAAATTATCGCCGTGGCAGATGGCGTCGTGACCTGGTCATCGTCACGATACGGCTTCGGCAAGCTCATCGAGATCAACCATGGCAATGGCTACTCGACGCGCTATGCGCATAACTCGGAAAACCTGGTTTCTGTCGGCCAGGAGGTTAGAAAAGGCCAGACTGTGGCCCTGATGGGCGACAGCGGCCGCGCCACGGGGCCTAACCTGCACTTCGAAGTGCTCCATCGTGGCCATCGAGTCAACCCGGTGAAATTCATTCGCCAGGGCGCGAACTAGACGCTTCACCGCTGCTGTAGAAGCGGCTGCAGCGCTCGCGCGCATCCTGCGCGCCTTGTCTTTTCCTTTATCGGCCACACATTGCTTGCCTGATTATCCCTATCACTTCGTGTGGCGAGAAACGGAGTGTTCATTGGTGCATTATTTGCGCCAGTCCGTAAAATAGCGGGCTTTGTGGCTTCACTCAGATCGTCCGTGCCAGGAGCCGTAGGTGGCAAACACTCTAACCCGAATCTTTGGCAGCCGGAACCAACGGCTGCTTCGGCAATATTCCAAAATCGTCGACAAGATCAATGTGCTCGAACAGGGCATCCAGAGTCTTGACGACCATCAATTGCGAGCCAGGACGGAGGAATTTCGCAAGCGATTTGCAGACGGTGAGGGCCTCGACGAGCTACTTCCGGAAGCGTTCGCGGTAGCCAGAGAAGCATCGCTGCGCACCCTCGGCCTGAGGCCATTCGATGTGCAGCTCATCGGCGGCATGGTATTGCACGATGGCAATATCGCCGAAATGCGTACCGGCGAGGGTAAGACCCTGGTGGCGACATTGCCCGCCTACCTGAACGCGATCAGTGGACAGGGCGTCCACATTGTGACCGTCAACGAATATCTGGCGCAACGCGACGCGGACTGGATGGGACCTGTTTACGAGTTCTTGGGCCTCACGGTCGGCGTATCGAAGAGCGGTCAGACACAGGACGAGAAACGCGACGCTTACAATGCCGACATTACTTATGCGACCAATAACGAACTTGGCTTCGACTACCTGCGGGACAATCTCGCGTTTTCTCTTGAAGCCAAATCTCAGCGCGAATTGAATTTTGCAATCGTCGATGAAGTGGACTCGATTCTGATCGACGAGGCCCGGACGCCGTTGATCATCTCGGGGCCCACCGAGGAAAGCACTGACCTCTATCAAAAGATCAACAAACTGATTCCCAAGCTTGCTGAACAAAAGGAGGAAGACGGCCCGGGCGATTACTCAAAGGACGAGAAGTCGAAGCAGGTTCACATTACAGAAGACGGCCATCAGAATGTAGAGGACCTGATGACGAGCGCCGGGCTTTTGGAAGAAGACGAGAGTTTGTACGACGCCGCAAATATCCGGCTGGTCCATCACCTTAACGCTGCACTGCGCGCACACGTGATGTTCAAGAAAGACGTCGACTATATTGTCAAAGACAGCGAGATCGTCATCGTCGATGAATTTACGGGCCGCACCATGGTGGGCCGCCGCTGGTCCGACGGCCTGCACCAGGCCGTGGAGGCGAAAGAAGGCGTTGCAATCAAGCAGGAAAACCAAACCGTTGCGTCCATCACATTTCAGAACTATTTCAGGCTCTATGACAACCTGTCCGGGATGACCGGCACAGCGGATACCGAGGCTTTTGAGTTTCAGAGCATCTATGGTCTCGAGGTCATCGTGATTCCGACGCACATGCCGATGGTTCGCGATGAAATGCCGGACCTCGTGTATCTGACTGAGGTCGACAAGTTCGAGGCAATCATCGAAGACATCAAGGACTGCCGTGATCGCAGACAACCGGTGTTGGTCGGTACAACTTCAATTGAAACATCCGAAAAATTGTCTTCTTTCCTGAAAAAAAAGAGCGTCAAGCATGAGGTACTGAACGCCAAACAACATGAGCGTGAAGCCATCGTCGTGCAACATGCGGGGCGCCCGGGCGCCGTGACTATAGCCACCAACATGGCGGGCCGCGGTACCGACATCGTGTTGGGCGGCAATCTGGACGCCGAGTTTGCAGCATCCGCCGATGGCGCCGATAAGGATGCCATCCGGGCTGACTGGGACAAACGCCACGCGACCGTGCTGGAGGCGGGCGGCCTGCATATCATTGGTACGGAGAGGCACGAGTCACGCCGTATCGACAATCAGCTCAGGGGACGCTCTGGCAGGCAGGGTGACGCAGGATCCAGTCGATTCTATCTGTCCATGGAAGACAGTCTGATGCGTATCTTCGGCGACCCGGAACGTACCAAATCGCTTTTGGCCAGGGCCGGCATGCGTGAGGGTGAAGCGATAGAAAGTAAACTGCTGACCCGCCAGATCGAGAGGGCACAGCGCAAAGTGGAGTCCCATAACTTCGACATCCGCAAGAACCTGCTCGAATATGACGACGTCGCCAACGACCAGCGAAAAGTCGTTTATCATCAGCGGTCCGAGCTCATGGCCGCGGACGAGATTGCCGATTCGGTGACTGCAATTCGTGCGGAAGTGGTTGAATTGATCGTTGACCAGTACATTCCGCCTGGCAGTCTGGAGGAGCAATGGAATCCGGACGGGGTAAGCCATGCGATCGAGCATGACTTTGCCGTGCGTCTGCCGGTGAGCCAGTGGCTGAAGGACGACACGAAGCTCAATGAAGACGGAATTCGCGAACGGTGTGTGAACGAATTACAGAAAAACTATGACGCGAAAGTGAAGGGGATTGGCGAAGACAGGATGCATCATGTCGAGAAAGAAGTGATGTTGATGCAACTCGACAATCACTGGAAGGAACACCTCGCGGCCATGGATTACCTTAGACAGGGAATTCACTTGCGAGGGTATGCGCAAAAAAACCCGAAGCAGGAATATAAGCGCGAAGCATTCGAGATGTTTGGTGTAATGCTGGATCAGGTCAAGCATGACACGATCAGTATTCTTTCAAGGGTCAGAATCCAGAGTCAGGAAGACGTCGAGAGAATGGAGGCGCAGCGTCGCGCGGTGCAAGCCATGGAATTTCAGCATGCGGAGGCGTCGGCACTCGGACAACAGCAGCAGGCCGGTGCCGCGGGTGGTGGGGCGGCAGCAGCTGCGACGGCCTCACACACGCCGTTCGTCAGGAGCGAGCGAAAGGTGGGCCGCAACGAGCCCTGCCCGTGTGGATCCGGCAAGAAGTACAAGCAGTGTCACGGCAGACTTTCTTAGCCCGGAATGGAAAGATTCGTATTCGGGTTGTTGCAGGCATCCTGCGTGACGATAACGGTCGCGTGCTGATCGCCGAACGGATCGGAGATCAAGCATTCGCCGGCCTGTGGGAATTCCCCGGCGGCAAAATAAAGGATGGCGAGGAGAGCTTGTCGGCGCTCAAGCGAGAGATAGACGAAGAGCTGGGTATAGAGATTCTCCAGCCGACCTTATTCATGAGCCTTGACCATGATTATCCCGACAGGTCGGTGTCCATCGATTTCTATCTGATCAATGACTGGTCGAATACGCCCGAAGGCAGGGATGGGCAGGCGTTAAGGTGGGTCAGTCCGGATGCGCTTGAGGAGAATTACCTGTTGCCGGCGGATGGTCCGGTGATTCGGGCATTGCGTGAGCTATAACAGTAAACGCCCGTCAGGCAGGTGAATGCAGCTCCAACAGGTCAACAAATGCTAATCTGGAAGCCCACGTCGTGTCCGGTTTGTTCGGCACGGCTGCTGATACTTGACCACTCCAGAAATCGCACCGTAAAGCGATGCTGGCTGCCACTGATTTCGGGATACAGGGGACTGTCGTCGGGCAGAGTGATACGCAACAGACGGCACTGATCATGCTTTGGGATGTTGTGCTGATACATGCCGTTTATCGCAGTCTGCTCTAACGGTCGTGCGCTCTCCCGTATCAACCAGAGTAGCTCGACAACGGCATCGCAAACCGGACGAATGACGCTCAGCCAGTCTTGCAAGTCCTGTTGACGTCTTGCAATCGGCTGTCTCAGCCAATGGTTATATTCCGGCAGGTCGAACTCGCA
>JAZFPY010000251.1:0-5659 GCA_036444875.1 Woeseiaceae bacterium
AGGATGCCGGGGTCTCATTGTCGGTCGATGACTTCGGGACAGGCTATTCGTCTCTCAGTTACTTGAAGCGATTTCCTATCGATACGATCAAGATCGATCGTTCATTCGTGAAGGATCTCGATACCGACTTGGACGACGCGGCAATCTGCGCGGCGATACTTGCGATGTCACAGCAACTGGGCCTGAATGTCGTAGCGGAAGGCGTTGAGACAGAGGAACAACTGGCGTTTCTGCGGCGCCACGGATGCAATCAGATTCAGGGCTTCCTTTGCAGCAAGCCATTGTCGGCCGAGAATTTTTCAGCAATGCTCGTCAAAATCGCCGAGACAGCCTCCGATCCCCGAACTGAAGATCAAGCAACAGCGTAGAAAGAACCGAACACCGGCACCATTAATGCGTTTATAATCCGCGCCTCTCTGAATCGCCCCCAAATAGTCCGATGTCCGGTAACGAGCGACTTCGCAACATCGCCATCATTGCCCATGTGGATCATGGCAAGACCACCCTGGTGGATCAACTGCTGCAGCAGTCAGGAACGCTGGGGCCGCGCGCGTCCGTCCCCAAGCGGGTGATGGACTCAAATGACCTGGAACGCGAACGCGGCATTACGATTCTGGCGAAGAATACGGCCATCAGCTGGCAGGATTACCGCATCAACATCGTTGACACTCCCGGACATGCCGACTTCGGTGGCGAAGTGGAACGCGTGCTCTCGATGGTCGACAGCGTGCTCCTGCTGGTTGACGCAGTTGAAGGGCCGATGCCGCAAACCCGATTTGTCACGCAGAAAGCATTTGCCAGGGGACTTGCACCGCTTGTTGTAATCAACAAGATCGATCGCGACGGGGCCCGCCCGGACTGGGTGCTGGACCAGACCTTCGATTTGTTCGACCGCCTCGGCGCCACGGACGAGCAGCTGGATTTTCCGGTAATTTATGCCTCAGCGCTGCATGGCTATGCCAGTACCGACTCAAATCAACGCGAAGGCGACATGACACCGCTCTTCGAAGCGATTGTCTCGCAGGTGCCGCCGCCGGCAGTCGACGCCTCAGGACCGCTGCAGCTACAGGTCTCGAGCCTTGACTACAACTCGTATGTTGGCGTACTGGGTATCGGCCGTATTCAGCGTGGGCAGCTTGATGCAAACTCACCGGTCAGTATCGTCGCCACCGACGGTTCAGTGAGGAACGGAAGGATTCTCGAGTTGTACAGGTTTCACGGCCTCGAGCGGCAAGTGATACCGACAGCAAGCGCTGGCGATATTATTGTATTCAGCGGTATCGACGATCTCGGAATATCCGATACGGTGTGTCCAAGAGACCATCCCGAGAGCCTGCCGGCACTGGCCGTCGATGAGCCGACCATCAGCATGACCTTTCAGGTTAATAAGTCGCCGTTCGCCGGGCAAGACGGAAAATTTCTTACCAGTCGCCAGATTTGCGAGCGCCTGGACCAGGAACAGAAGCACAACGTTGCATTGCGCGTCGACGCCACCGAGGACCCGGATAAATTTCGCGTTTCCGGGCGCGGTGAGTTACATCTCTCAATACTGATCGAAACCATGCGCCGCGAAGGATTCGAAATTGCCGTATCCCGGCCGGAAGTCATTGTCCATGAGGAAAACGGCGTCCGGCTGGAACCCTGGGAACAACTCACTGTCGATTTCCAAGAAGACTATCAGGGTGCGGTTATGACCCACCTTGCGGAGCGCAAGGGCGAACTGCTGGCGATGCTGCCGGACGGAAAAGGTCGTGTCCGGCTTGATTACCGAATTCCGACGCGTGGTCTCATCGGATTCCGAACGGACTACCTGACCGCCACGTCGGGCACGGGCCTTATCTACCACGTATTCGACAAATACGATCGATATGTGCCCGAAACGCTCGGTCAGAGAAACAATGGCGTTCTCGTTTCAATGACCGCCGGCAAGGCACTTGCGTATGCGCTGTTCAACTTGCAGGAACGCGGGAGACTGATGATTGGCCATGGAGACGTCGTGTACGAAGGTATGATCATCGGTGTCAATAGCCGCCAAAGCGACATGGTCGTCAATCCCACGAAGGCGAAACAGTTAACGAATATTCGCGCAGCGGGCAGCGATGAAAATATTGTGCTGTCACCGCCGATCCGCCTGTCGCTCGAGCAGGCGCTCGAATTTATCGATGACGATGAATTGCTGGAAGTCACTCCCCATAACATTCGTCTGCGCAAGAAATTACTGACCGAAGTCGAACGCCGGCGCAAATCCCGATTGCGCGCTTGATCGTCGGCCGCACGTCAGGGAAGCAAAGTGCAATGAAAGTCACTAAATACTTTGTGATTGCCCTGGCCATTGTCGCCCTCCTGGCCTCTATTGCCTGGTATCTGCGCAACAAAATCATTCAACGAATATCCGGTCCGATACTGCAGGAGTATGGCCTGACGGTGACGGACGTGTCACTGGATGCGCTGGCGACCAGCAACGCTACCATTAGCTACCTGGAACTAGAGCACGAGAACGGCACGACCATAGCCATTGATGAATTGACCTTGTCGATCGGCAAGTCGCGGACCGGGACCAGAACATTCACTGCCGAAAAAGTGACGATAGATATCTCGTCCGCAAGCGACAGCGAACCACTTGCATTGGCTGAGCTGATCAATCAGATGCTCTCGCTGCCAGATAGCCTGCCAGACACGGTAATCAATGTCACTCAGCTGGGCATAGCGCCCTACCCGACAATGCAAAACATCCGTTGGGTCTCAACGAAAAGTAAGCAAACTCTGACCGCGAGCGTGGACTCCATGGTTTTGTCGGCGGAGATAGCCCGGACAGGTCAAGCAAACCATGAGGGAGTGATTTCGGTCAGAGATGCTTTTGCGAATGTGGCGGAACAGTCGATCACTATCAGCATACGGCAGACTGGCACCAGTATCTCCCTGAGTGGCACATCCGTACTCGACCTGCCCGCGTGGGCCTCGATCGCGACATCCATAGAAGCATCATTCGGCATCACTCCTGCCACTGTCGAGGTCGAGGCCGGAACTGCCGAGATAGTGTTCAATGTCGAGATTCCGCATGACGCAAGCCGCACTGCGTCGATGGGCGCTCAAATCACGCCGTCAACACCGTTGCAAATCGTTTACACCGGTACACCAGGCGCCGTCACTTCGGTCAGCATGGAGTGGTCCAGTCCGATCGAGTTCGCAACCACATTTCCACAGTTTGAATGGTCCGCTAACCAGCAGCAGGCATCACTGCGCGTTTCCCACGGACAGTGGAGCGAGATACCTGTTTCCCTGAGCAGCATCAGCTGCAAAACGGGACCCGCGTGCTTCATGAAAATCGAAGTTGCCGTGGGCGCTACCGATCTGGAATTTGCGACAGCCAGCCGACTTGAGCTTTCAGCGGCACAGGACATCGTGTTTCGTGACGACGGCTTGCGGGTGCATGTTCATCCGGACGCCGAACTTGTAGTGACTGGGCTGTCGGGCCCCGACATCGCATTGGCTCGGCTGAATGCCCGACTGATATCGGGCGCCACACTCGAACTGGCGGACACCGGCTGGCAGTTTTCGGCGGAGTCACTCGATGCCGATATCCAGTCACTGTCGCTGGATGAGAACATCACGATCACTGCACCGGTCTCTCTTCGCAACATTGTTGTCAGTGAATCGGACCAGGTTTTGTCGGCGACAGTCGTCGTTGGCTCGCCATCCGGCCAGGCAAGGTGGGACGACCGGGTAATCACTTTGCCGGGGTTTAAAGGCAATCTATCCCTGCAAGGCGCGGACCTGATGCTTGCGTTGGCGACAGTCGGACTTCACGACGACAAGGAAGCGATCATCGAGGCACGGCACAACCTCGACTCCGACACCGGCCAACTATCCATGCAGGATGTCGCCCTGTCATTTGACTCACAGGGACTGGCGGACCGCGTGTCTCCCTGGCCTTACGACTGGGATATCAGCGCCGGCACCTTCTCGGGCGAGTTGCAGCTGCACTGGGTGAAACCGGATTCAGACTGGCAGCTCGCCGGAACATCCTCGGTACGGGTGACGGATCTGGCTGGCGCCTATGCCGACACCGCGTTTGCCGGCTTGTCGACGAGCTTACAAGGCGGCTACGACCCCGCGACAGGATTCGCCGCAGAACCGGCCAAAATCGCGATCGCCCTGATCGAGGTCGGGTTGCCGATCGAGAACATCAACGCGGACTACATCCTGAATCCGAACGAGCTGTCCGTCGACGTCGAGAATCTCCGCATGACCGCGTTCGGCGGTGTCATACGGGCCGATCCTTTCAACTACCAGCCTGGCAGGGACCACAATTCTCTCGTCCTCAGGGCTGAATCCATTGAAATGACAGAGCTATTGACGATCAAAGAATTTGAGGCCATCGAGTTAAGCGGAAGCATTGCTGCGGAGTTGCCGGTGATCATCGAAGGAAATGCCGTAACCATTGTCAACGGGCGGCTGACTGGCGAGGCGCCCGGCGGTGTCATTCGTTACCTGCCGGGAATCGCGCCCGACGACACCGGCGCAACCGGCATCGACCTGGTGACGCGCGCCTTAAGCAACTTCGAATACGAGACTCTCACCGCTGAGGTTGATTACAGCAAAGACGGTAGTCTGAAATTGCAAATGCAGTTGACCGGCAGGAACCCCGACATGGAGAGCGATCGGCCGATCGTCTTGAACCTCGGCGTTGAGAACAACATTCCCCGGATGCTCAGGAGCCTGCAAGCGGCGCGGGCTGTGGAAGAGATTCTGGAAAGAAGACTTGCGAAGTAAACGATGCCGCTATCCCGGGAAATCAACTTGAGGTAAGCTTGATTGAAGATTGTTGAGAAGCCCGGTGCAGCCATGAAATCGATAATTTTCCTGATCGTTCTACTCTCCTCCCTCGCCGGCTGTAATCCGACCGTCCAGCTTGCGGCCCCCGAAAAGCCGATCGAGATCAATCTCAATATCAAGATCGAACATGAAATCCGGCTTCACGTGGACAAGGAACTGGATGGCTTGTTTGACGAAGACAGCGACGTATTCTGAGGATGATGAACATGAAAAAGATCTTTGCTGCCATCGGCCTTGTGTTGTTACTGCAAAACGCCTGGGCCATAGATATTCACGATGCCAAAGCTCAGGGTCTGGTGGGCGAAGCCAGCACAGGTTATCTCGCTGCCGTCACAACACCAGCGAGCAGTGAGGTCAAGGCGCTGATCGCGAACGTGAATGCAAAGCGGAAAGCCAAATTCCAAAGCACCGCCGAGAAGACGGGTACGACTGTCGCACAGGTCAGCAACCGTTTTTACGAACTTGCTGTACAAAAGACTGCGGCCGGACATTACTACCAGGACAAAAACGGCCGTTGGAAGAAAAAATAGCTGCGTAGGTGAAAATGCCGCGACCGGATAACACAGTGTTTGATCCGTACAAAAAGTCAGGTTCCAGGTAGCCGATCAGCGGCTTTAGCCGGAGAAAAGGTGTCAGATTTATTTTCGTAAAGTACGAAAATAAATCTGACACCTTTTCTGACACCTTTTCTGAACGCCGATTTCTTGTTCTTATTTGGATCCGGGCAGTAAACCGCTGATTCCGGCACCCGCAATGACCATTACGGTTGAAGCGACATCGAGCCCCGGCAGCGGCGCGTTTCCAAATCCAAAGCGGGCAAGCA
>JAZFPY010000252.1:0-3506 GCA_036444875.1 Woeseiaceae bacterium
TGCCGGGTGAATTCGACGACTACATCGCGCATCCGAAGGAAAATAATTATCAGTCATTGCATACGGCCGTGATTGGCCCGGAAGGCCGAACGATTGAAGTGCAGATACGCACACACGATATGCACCGACAGGCAGAACTCGGTGTTGCAGCGCACTGGCGCTACAAGGAAGGCGGTTCTCCGGAAGCGGCCTTCGATCAGAAGATCCGTTTCATCCGACACATGCTCGAACCATCGGACCAGGGTGACGAACTACTCGACCAGATTCGTGACGACGTTTTCGAGGATCGCGTATATGCGGTCAGCCCGAAAGGTGACGTCGCCGAGATGCCCGCCGGCTCCACACCGCTCGACTTTGCTTATCACGTACACACTCAGGTCGGCCATCGATGCCGCGGCGCCAAGGTCAACGGCCGCATAGTGCCGTTGACCTACAAAGTTCAGAACGGTGACAAAATCGAGATTATTACAGCGAGTCAGCCGAAACCCAGTCGCGACTGGTTGAACCCGCAGCTTGGCTACCTGGCGGCAACACGAAGCAGGGCCAAGGTCAGGACGTGGTTCCGGCAGCAGGACAAGGAACAAAACCGGCGTCAGGGACGGGAAATGCTTGATCGTGAACTGGCACGACTGAACGTGCGCGACATACCGGCCAACGAGATCGCAACGCATCTCAAATTCAAAGACAGCGAAGCGTTTTGCACTGCGCTCGGCGCTGGAGACTTGTCAACTGCCGCGATCGCGACTGCGCTGCAGAACCTGCGTCGTGATGAGTCCGTCGAGATTCTCAAGAAGCCACGGCAGAGAAAGTCAAAGGGAGCGAAGAAACACGCGACCGCGATCAGTGGCGTTGGTGATCTGCTCTCTACATTTGCCAGGTGTTGCCGTCCCGTGCCACCGGAACAAATTGCCGGTTACATCACACAAGGCCGCGGTATCAGCATCCATCGCCAGGATTGTGGCAACTTTCTCCGCCTGAACTCGCGGAATCCGGAACGCGTCATCGAAGTTGACTGGGGTGACTCCGAGCAGGCGAGCTATCCTGCGGAACTAAAGTTGTACGCTTACGATCGACAAGGCCTGCTGCGCGATATCAGCAGCGTACTTGCCGATGAAAAAATCAGCTTGCTTGCCTTGCAGACAAAATCGGACAAGAAAACAATGCAGGCCATCATGGAACTCAGTATCGAAGTCCCGGGCCTGCCGGCATTGAGTCGAATCATCAGCCGGCTCGAGCAGGTCGCGAACGTATCTTCAGTGCGTCGTAGAAATTAGGGGACAGACCCCGGGACGGACCCCGTTAGTTGGCGATATCATTTATTGACGTAGTTCAACGCGCGATTGTCTGCCGCCAGCGAGGCCTCGTGCATGGCTTCGCTCAGGCTCGGGTGTGCATGTATCGTGCGTTGAAGGTCCTCGGTGCTTGCCGAGAATTCCATCGCGAGGACGGCTTCTGAAATCAGCTCACCGGCCATTGGGCCGATGATGTGAACGCCGAGGATTTCGTCGTCGTCTTTTGCTGCAATAATCTTGACCATGCCGGCGGTTTGCTCCATCGCTTTGGCCCTGCCGTTCGCGGCGAAGGGAAACGTACCTGTCTTATATGGCCGGCCACTGGCCTGGACTTCCTCTTCGGTCTTGCCGACCCAGGCAATTTCCGGCGCCGTATAAATGACCGAGGGAATAACGTTGTAGTTGACCTCGGCGATTTCGCCTGCGATGAGATCGGCGGCCATAACGCCTTCTTCGGAGCCTTTGTGGGCCAACATCGGCCCCCTGACGCAGTCGCCGACAGCGAACACGCCCTTGACGCTGCTGCGACATTGATTGTCAACCTCGATGAAGCCGCGGTCGTCGGTCAGTACACCGGCATCGTCGGCAAACAGGCCATCGGTAAATGGCCTGCGACCAACGGCGACGACCAGTTTTTCGACGCTAAGAGTTTGAGAACCGTCATTGTCGTCGTACTTGACCGTGACGCCCTTGGCCGACGCCTTCGCTGACGTGACATTCGCGCCAAGGTGTATTTTTAGCCCGTGCTTCTTGAAGTGCCATGCCGCATCTTTCGCAATCTGCTTATCGGCCATAAACAGAAAGTCGTCCATCGCTTCCAGAATAATGACATCCGCACCAAGCCGGTTCCAGACGCTACCCAGCTCGAGGCCGATTATGCCGGCGCCAACGACGCCGAGTGTCTTGGGGACTTCCAAAAACTCCAGCGCGCCCCAGGAGTCGACAATGCGCTGGCCATCGAATGGAGCGATCGCCAATTCGACCGGCGTTGATCCGGATGCGAGAATGACGTAGCGCGCATCGAGTTCTTCGATGTCGCCATCGGTCGGCGTGAACTCGACCTTCTTGCCCGCCAGCAGTTTTCCATGGCCGACGAGTCCTTCTATCTTATTCGCTTTGAACAATCCGGCGACGCCGCCGGTCAACTGTCTGACAATAGCAGCCTTGCGTTTCTGCATTACAGCGACATCGATAGCGACCTCAGATATTTTGATGCCGTGTTTGCCGAACTCATTCTCGGCACGATGAAACAGCTCCGAAGATTCCAACAATGCTTTAGAGGGTATGCACCCTGCATTCAGGCAGGTTCCACCGAACGCATTACTGCCGTCCAGGTTTTCCCATTCGTCAATGCAAGCTACGTTCATACCGAGCTGGCTCGCACGGATCGCGGCCACATAACCGGCTGGCCCGGCACCAATCACAATAAGGTCGAAACTTCTGCTCATGAATTTCTCTTGATATTAGACTGCGACGGCCGCCGCAGTACGCATCGATCTACAACTGCAACAGTAAGCGGCCGGGATCCTCGATCAACTGCTTCAGTTTCACCAGAAACTGAACCGCTTCCCGGCCATCGATTATCCGGTGATCGTATGTCAGGGCAACATACATCATCGGACGGATGAGCACTTCGCCGTCAACCGCCATCGGCCGTTCCTGGATCGCATGCATGCCCAATATGCCGCTCTGTGGCGGGTTGAGAATCGGTGTCGACAACAGCGAACCGAAAACACCACCGTTGGTGATCGTAAAAGTTCCGCCGGTCAAGTCTTCCATGGTCATCGTGCCATCTCTGGCTTTCCTGGCCAGTGCGGCAATGTTGCCTTCAATTTCGGCAAAACTTTGCCGGTCGACATCACGAAGTATCGGGACCATCAAACCACGGTCGGACGACACTGCGATTCCAATGTCGTAATAGTCGTGATAGATAATATCGCTGCCTTCGACCGACGCGTTCACAAGGGGAAAATTCTTTAGTGCCTCGACCGATCCCTTGGCAAAGAACGACATGAAGCCGAGTCGTTCGCCGTGTTCTTTTTCAAACACTTCCTTGTATCGTTTACGCAAGGAAATGACCTTGGTCAAGTCAATCTCGTTGAACGTCGTAAGCATCGCGGCACTGTGTTGTGCTTCCACCATGCGCTCGGCAATACGTGCGCGCAACCGCGTCATCGGCACACGCTGTTCATTTCTCCCGGCACCAGCGGGCAG
>JAZFPY010000253.1:0-2290 GCA_036444875.1 Woeseiaceae bacterium
ATCAGTTCGAATTTCGCAGGGTGTGCAGTGGCAACGATGACCCAGTCGTTGGCATCTTTAACCGCCTGACTCAACTGTTGATAAGCATAAGTTGCCGTTGCAGTGTGCGGGCAGATCGCAAAACCGAATGCGGCATAGTTCTGCTTGATTTGCTGTTCGATATTCTTATCGCTGGCCGTAAAGATCTGGATCTGCTCCTTAAGTGCATCTGCGTCACCGAGCAGGTCTCTGAGCCTTTCCATGTTGCTTGGATTACCGACATCCATTGCCGATGCGAGTGTTGGAATGCTGGCCCGCGGCGCCCATTCCGAACCCGCAAGATAGTCGGCAATTATCCGGTTCGCATTTGTTGCAAGAACGATCTCTCCGATCGGCAGCCCCATTTCCCGGGTCATGATGCAGGCAAACGCATTACCCAGATTGCCCGTCGGCACAATGAATCCGGGTCTTCGGCCTGTCTCACGCCAATGCCGCAGGCTGGTTGCCGCGTTATAGGTGCATTGTGGCAAAAGCCGCCCAATGTTGATGCTATTGGCGGAGCTGAAGCGATACTGCTCGCAGAGTGATTCGTCCGCCATGGCCGACTTGACGAGCGTTTGACAGTCGTCAAAAGAACCCCGCACCGCGAGTGACAATATATTGTCGCCCCAGCAGGTCAGCTGATGGGCCTGGCGTTCCGATACCCGGCCGTCAGGAAAAAGTACGACGACATGAATGCCGGGACGCTCGTTAAACGCCGCTGCAACGGCTCCGCCCGTATCACCCGACGTTGCAACGAGGATGGTCAGTGGCGTTGCCGCCTCTTGCTCGAGCCGGCAAAGGCACGCGGCCAGAAATCCCGCTCCAACGTCTTTAAACGCTGCGGTCGGGCCATGGAAGAGTTCGAGCAGGTCGGCTCTGCCAGTATCGACCGGCAAAGGTGTCAGCGGAAGCGGAAAATCAAACGTCTCGAGTAGAATGCCATCCAGCTCGCCGGCAAGCCGGGAGCCGTCGAAGAACGGCGTCAGCAGAATTTTCGCGATGTCGAGCGTGGAATCGGCGCCAGCAAAATCATCCGTGTGGAATTGCGGCAGTGCCTCAGGAACAAAGAGCCCGCCATCGGCAGCGATGCCGCTTAGAAGTGCCTCGTCGAGAGTTTGCGCCATGGCACCGCGGGTGCTCCGGTATTTCATTGACTGTCTTCCACGTGCGCGCCGGGCGTTGTCATCGGGCTGACCCAGGACTGGCATTCGACGCCACTTGTGCGGCAAGCCTGTTCCATTGCGGTTGCGACATTGGACGCGTTTGCATCCATGCACAACGCGAAAATGCTCGGTCCGCTGCCCGATAGAGACGCACCGAGTGCATCTGCCTTCATTGCGGCTTCTTTGACAGCATCAAAGCACACGATCGCCGCGGAGCGCTGTGGTTCGATGATGACGTCGTGAAAACTCTGGCGAATCAACGCATGATCGTCAGTTGCACACCCGGTGATGAAGCCGGCCAGGTAACCCTGTTGTGACAGCCATTGCTCCAGCGTGTAGCCCCTGGCAAGGCTGCGTCGCGCCTTTACGGTATCTATTTTCAATTCGGGATGGAGCAGAACGCTCGATACCCCGGTGGGCGTCTTGATCTGCATCATCCTCGGCAGCAAAACGGCCGGGCAAAGTACGAGGCCGCCCATCAGGCTCGGCGCAACGTTGTCGGCATGCAGGCCGCCACTCGCGTACTTTTCACCCTCCATCGCGAATGGCAATAGTTGTTCATGAGGAAGCGGTTCCGGCAACAGGGCGTTTGCCGCGACGACGGCGGCCACGGCGGATGCTGCCGAACCGCCCATGCCCGACTGGAGCGGAATGCCCTTGTTAAGGAGCAATTCAATGCCAGTTGATTCGCCCTGTGCTTCCCAAAGTGCGTTGGCCGCGATGGAGGCCGTGTTCTGATCGGGTTCGGTGGAAAGAGACGGGTGGATTTCGCCGTCCAGGCCGCGGATCTCAGCAATGCTAATACCTGCTGCGTCAGTACGCTTTGCCGTTACGCGGTCCCCAACGCCCGCAAGCGCGAGACCCAACATGTCAAAGCCGACGCCGACATTGCCGATCGAGGCCGGCGCAAAAGCAGTAACCATTGAAGCATCGCTCATCCTAGTCCCCGCCGCCCAGATAATTCGAAAGCCTTAACAGGTCCGAGAACACGCCTCCCGCAGTGACTGCCGGGCCCGCTCCGGGCCCCTGCACCACGAGTGGATTGGGCGAGTATCTGTCGGTGACAAACCGGACGATGTTGTCGGTCAGGTTAATGTTGCCGAACG
>JAZFPY010000254.1:0-7919 GCA_036444875.1 Woeseiaceae bacterium
TGCGAAACCTGCCAGCAAACTCTCAGGAGCGCGCAACGCCTGCGTGGTCTTTTAAAGGACTATCCCGTGCCCATGCCCGACACCGCGTATTTTGACCACGCGCTTGCGAAAGCGACTCGGGTTGGCACCAGTCACCAGCGCAACCGCTGGATCATGACTGGTTTTGGCGGCGCGATTGCTGCAGGCCTGATTGCCTGGATTATCGGCGGCATGTTGCTGAAGACACCGAGCCTCCCTGACTCCGCTGCATCAATACCTGGTGTTGCGATGACGCTCGAAGTACCGCACACCGTAAACCTCGTATTCTCGTCAGCGACCGAACTCGATGGCGCTGTGCTGACTGTCAGTCTTCCACAGGGCATCGAAATTGAAGGCTTTGCCGGGCAACGGGAAATCACCTGGATAACAAGTCTCAAGGCCGGCAAGAACATTTTGCCGTTAACCTTGATTGCAACCACACCACACGGCGGAGAGTTGCAGGCCAGGCTTGAACATGAGGATCGCGATCGAACCTTTCGAATTCGCGTGACCGTAACTTAAGGAGCTTCAGGCCGTTGGGCAGCCTGCAAGTATCGAATGGAGCAGTGTGATGAAAGAGTTCAAATTGTTGATAGCAAGCATGGTGCTTACCTGCTTTGCGTTATTCCCGGTAGCGTCGCTTGCGGACGACGACCTTGATGTAACGATGGAGATCCTGGACGACCTCGCTCAACTCGAGGGTGTTGTTCTCCAGATGCCTGGTCCGGATGGCAGTGACAAGGGCAGCGCTGGCGGCGACGACGACGGCGATGATCACGAAGACGAAGACGGTGATGATCACGAAGATCAGGAAGACGGCTTCCATGACGGTGACGATGACACCGAGTCCGGTGAAGGCGAGCACGACTTTGGTGACGGTTTTGCCGGCGATGAAGATGACGGCTTCGAGCACGACGACGAAGGCGACACTGACGATGATCTGGAGCCGGGTGAGGACGATGACGAAGGCGACGATGTCGACACCGACGAGTTCGATGACGAAGAGCACGACGGTGAGGAAGGCGCCGACGAGATAACTGACGTTTAGGGAATCGCTGCGTAATTCTCGCGGCCGCGGCTTATGCGCCGGAATGCCGATTTTCAGCGGGTAATCCGACCATAAGTCAAATTCCCCCCACTTATGAGGCAATTTGGGGGGATTTGTATGCGCCACGTCATAGTTTTGCAGGTCCCATCATCGTTAAGCTGTGACTCTGGCCCGGACATCCTGGCGACTTGGGCAAACAGGAGATCGGCTATTCTGGCTTTTATCCAAAAGATACGTCGTACGGCGGTGCCTATTGCTGGCCTTGCCACGGTTGCCCTTTGCCTCGTGCAGCCGAGCGGCGCCCTGGCTGCAAACGCGAGCGACATGTTTGCGGACGGCAACCGGCTCTTTCGCGATGAACTTTACTGGGCGGCGCTTCTGAGATATCAGCAGGCCGGCGAGGCGGGCATGAATACGCCGCTTCTTCATTACAATACCGGCATCGCGCACTATCGCGCGCAGCAGCACTCCCGCGCCCGCGAATCACTACTGAAGGCCGCCCGTGAACCCCGGCTGCGAGCGATTGCACATTACAACCTGGGTCTGAATAGTTATGCGGCCAATGATATCGATGACGCGCTGCGCTGGTTTCGTATGGCGCGGGACCAGCAAAGCAACAAGAAAATAAGCGAGTACGCAGTGCTTGCGATCGTTCGTTTGCAGCGCACGGCCAGCGAGACCGATCCTGTCATGCTTCGCGCAGCTGCGAGCAAGGAGCCAAGAAAGTTATTCGATTTTGATGTTCGGGCTCGTGTCAGTGTCGGTAACGACTCCAACGTCTTTCGCTCGCCGTCAGAAAGTTATGTCGATCTGTCCGATCCGAATACGCCGACTGTAAATCCGGTTGTGCAATCCGGCATGTTCACTCCTTACGATTTCTGGACGAAGTACTCTGTCAACAGCCTCAAGCACGAATTGTTTTATGGAGCCTATCGTTTTTCCGGGCGCTTGTATCAGGATACGGTTTTAGGTAACGCCGACGAATACCGCCACGAGCTCAGATTCGGTAATGAGTATCACCGCCGGGAAGAATCGCGGGAACGCAAGATATTCAGCGCATTCACGATTGCACAACACCATGATACCTATTTTGACCCTGACGACGGATCGGAGCGTGTAGTCGGGGGGCAGAACATATCGGGTCGCATGTCGTATCTCCGTTACGGGCCGGAACTCTGGTTTCGCCAGTCGTATGAGAGATTTTCCTTCGGCGGGCGATTGAAAGCGCAACTCTGGAACTACGAAAACGTCGAGACCGTTCCTGAATACGATCACGAATACCTACTGGTGGGCTTGAACGCCCAGTACCGGTTTACGAAGTCTTCATTGCTGCGGATCACGGCAGATGCCTACGCGCGCCGTTTCGGCGATCGACCATCCTTTGAGCTCGACGGCCGGCAGTTGCTTGGCAACCCGCCAATCGAATACGAGTATCTGCAAGTCGGCCTGACGGCCAGGCAGCGTATCGGTGACAGATTCTGGTTTGGCTTCGACTATTTCCGGACATCGCGTGAAGATACTTACCTCGGCTATAACAACTACACGCGAAATACCTACCAGGTGGATGTCAGCTGGCGGCCCGGCAGAAAGTTAAGGCTTGAAGCCAGCGCGTACTATCGTGTCTATGACTTCGAAAACGCTTTCGCATTTCACAATCCCGCCGCCGGGCGCAAAACGCTTGAATCCGTGAACGGCAGCCTGGCCGCGAGTTACGGGATGGCGTGGAATTTGACGCTGGTCGCACAGTATAACTACAGACAGGTCGACTCCAACGACACGCGAATCGCCTATGATCGCAGCCAGTACGTGATCGGGCTCATGTGGCAACACTAAGTAAAGGGTCGAACCGCGTTTTTTCGTGGTGCGCGGCACCAATTCACCTCTGCTGCGACTGCCAGACAAAATCTGTACAGTAGCGCTGCAGGGAGCGCCGAAAGATCTGAGTTCACCAGGGTATCGATGAGTAATTTAAAAACCATATTTGTTTGTGTGGTGCTGCTGGCGGCCACGGCCGCTGATGCACAGACAGAAACGCCTCGATTCGAATTGACACCGTTCGCCGGATTCACTTTCGGCGGCGAGTTTGATGACATGACAAGCGACAGTTCGCTGGAGCTCGATGACAACGCCAATTTCGGGCTGATTCTGGATATTCGGGAGTCAGCGAACACCCAGTGGGAGATTCTCTATTCCCGACAGGCAACACGGGCCGATACGATGGGCCTGCTGACGAGCGGCCCATCTTTCGACCTCGATGTTCACTACATTCATGGTGGTGGCACCTATCTGGGAGACGGTGATCGCGCCCGCCCTTTTTTGGCCGCCACGATTGGCGCGACGCATTTCGAACCGGGTCTGGATGACTTTGGCAGCGAGACCTTTTTTTCGTTTTCAATCGGTGCGGGCTTTCAACTTCGGCCGAACGACAGACTCGGAATCCGGCTTGAGGCGAGGGCCTACGGTACGGTTTTGGAATCTGACACCGAATTATTCTGTCGGACCGGCCCTGTCGAAAACATCTGTGTCATTCGCTCCGAAGGCACAATACTATGGCAGCTCCAAACCCTGGCGGGTTTCGTTTTTAGATTCTAGTGGTCCAACAAGGTCAAAATTGCCTCGAAACCTGTTCTTTGAGCCGGCCGGCTTGGGACAAATTTTGCTAGACTAGCGCGCCTCTTCCGCGCCGCTTGAAAACTTCCCTCAAAAACCATCGATGGACGTCACAGCTATATTGGAGTCCTTGAACGATGCTCAGCGGCAGGCCGTTACAGCGCCGATGAAGCCGTTGCTCGTTATTGCTGGCGCCGGCAGCGGAAAAACACGGGTTTTGACTCACCGGGCAGCGTGGCTCATCGACGTCGACGGTGTCTCGCCGCAGAGTCTGCTCGCCGTCACATTTACCAACAAAGCCGCCTCAGAGATGCGTGGGCGAATCGAGGCCCTGTTGCAAATGCCCGTGAATCATCTGTGGATCGGGACCTTTCACGGACTTGCGCACAGGTTATTGCGGCGTCACTGGGGTGAAGCCGGGCTGCCGCAGAATTTTCAGATCATCGATTCCGACGACCAGTTGCGTCTGATCAAGCGGCTGCTCAAGAGCCTCGACCTCGACGACAGCCACTGGGTGCCAAGGGAGATTCAATACTTCATTAATGCGCAGAAGGACGAGGGCCTGCGCCCGCAGCATCTCGATGACGAAGGCGACCCGAACCGGCGGCAATTCATTTCTCTCTATCAGGGCTATCAGGAAGTCTGTGATCGCGGTGGTCTCGTCGATTTCGCCGAACTCTTGTTACGCACTCACGAACTATGGCGGGATAATTCTGAACTGCTCTCGCATTATCAAAGGCGGTTTCAGCATCTGCTGGTCGACGAATTTCAGGACACGAACGCCATTCAGTACGCCTGGCTCAGGATGCTCGCCGGCAAAGACGGTATTCCTTTTGTCGTCGGTGACGATGACCAATCTATCTATCGCTGGCGCGGCGCCCGGGTGGAGCACATCTATCAATTTCAGAAGGACTTCCCGACCGCATCGGTCATCAAACTCGAACAGAATTACCGGTCGACGGCAACGATATTGAATGCCGCCAACGCCCTCATTGCCAACAATGAGTCCCGCATGGGCAAGAATCTGTGGACGGAAGGTGCCGAAGGTGAGCCGATCAAAATTTATTCCGCTTACAACGAGCGCGACGAAGCCGATTTCGTCGTTGCGCGCCTGCGCGACTGGAGCGACCAGGGCAACCCGCGCGCCGACGCAGCCGTACTTTACCGCTCGAATGCGCAGTCACGTGTGCTCGAGGAGGCGCTTATCAATGCCGGCCTGCCATATCGAGTATATGGCGGACTCCGGTTTTTCGAGCGCGCCGAGATCAAAGACGCCCTTGCCTATCTGCGCCTGATATCGAACCGCGATGATGACAGCTCCTTCGAACGCATCGTGAACCGCCCTACGCGCGGCATCGGCGCGCGCAGCATTGAAGCAATTCGATCGTATGCAAGAGCCGAACTTTGTTCCCTGTGGCGCGCTGCCGGCGCAGTGGCGAGCGACCGTCTTAGCGGACGCACGGCATCTTCGGTCGTTGCTTTCCTGAACCTGATAAAAAAACTGGCTGAGCAAACGAACGGCCTCGATCTGGCCGATAAGGTCGATCATGTGATTCATGCAAGCGGGCTCATCGAATTTTTCAAGAAAGAGAAGGGCGAGCGCGCCGAAACGCGTGTCGAGAACCTCGAAGAACTGGTCAGCGCGGCGCGGAGTTTCAAGCCCGATCCCGCAGAAGACATGTCGGATCTCGACGCGTTTCTCTCGCATGCGGCGCTCGAGGCCGGCGAGGGTCAGGCCGAGGCATGGGAAGACTGCGTGCAGTTGATGACCATGCACTCGGCCAAGGGCCTCGAATTTCCCCTGGTGTTTCTATGCGGCATGGAAGACGGGCTGTTTCCTCATCAACGATCGCTTGCCGATCCGAGCGGCCTCGAAGAGGAACGGCGGCTTTGCTACGTCGGCATTACACGCGCGAAGCAATATTTGTATATCAGCTATGCAGAACAACGCCGCTTGCATGGCATGGACAGCTTTTCTCAACCATCGCGGTTTATTGCCGAAGTGCCTTCAGAGTTCGTTCAAGAGATACGCCCGAAGGTTCAGGTTAGCCGTCCGATGACCACCGGGTCCAGGGCCGCGGGTCGCATAACGGGAGCAACGCGTCCCGGAGCGGAACTCGGGATACGTCTTGGCCAGCGTGTGCGACATGGCAAGTTCGGCGACGGTGTCATCCTGAACTGCGAAGGACAGGGCGCACATGCCCGCGTCGAGGTCAATTTCGAAACGGCCGGCACGAAGTGGCTCGTCTTGAACTATGCCAATCTTGATCTCATGTAAAATAAGGCGCAGCATCCTGACGCAGTACGCAGACCCCTTGTTGGACCACTAGGGCCGGTCAAGCAAAATGAAAATACTAATTCTCGGCGCAGGCCAGGTCGGCTCATCAGCGGCATATCACCTTTCCCGTGAAGAAGCCAACGAGGTTACCGTCGTCGATACGCGTGCCACCGTTTTGCGTGAGCTGCAGGACCGTCTGGATATTCGCACGGTCGTCGGTCACGCGGCTTTCCCCGAGGTCCTGGAACGTGCCGGCGCCGGCGATATCGATATCATTGTTGCACTGACCGATGCCGACGAAACCAATATGATTGCCTGCCAGGTCGCCTATACGCTTTTTCACACGCCAACGAAAATCGCACGTATCCGGTCTGCCGAATACATGAACGCCAAAGAGCTGTTTACGCAGGACGCCATCCCGGTCGATGTGCGTATCAGCCCGGAGCAGCTCGTCTGTGAGTACGTCGAACAGTTGATTCTCTACCCGGGCGCCCTTCAGGTACTCGCGTTTGCAAACGGCCGCGTGCGCCTCGTGGGCGCCCGCGCTGATCGCGACGGCCTCCTTGTCGGCCAACGCATAGCGACGCTGAAGGAACATATTCCCAATACCGAAGGCAGGATCGCCGCCATTTATCGTGACGGCAGGTCGCTACAACCGGACGGCGACACTGTCATTCAGGAAGGTGACGAAGTGTTCTTCATCGCCGCCCGTCAGGACATTCGCGTGTTCATGAGTGAAATGCGCAAACTCGAGGAACCCGTGCGGCGCGTTGTGATTGCCGGCGGCGGAAACATCGGCCTGCGGCTCGCACTCGCACTTGAGCAAACCAACCAGGTCAAGATCATTGAACGCGACCCCAAGCGGGCACGTCATATCTCCGAGCAACTCGCGAAGGCGATTGTGCTTGTCGGTGACGCAGCCGACGAGGAGTTATTACTCGAGGAAAACGTCGACAGCGTCGATGTATTTTGTGCACTGACAAATGCAGAGGAGGCCAATATTCTTTCAGCCATGCTCGCGAAAAGGCTGGGCGCTCACAAAGTCATGGCATTGATCAACAGGCCGTCGTACGCGGAACTTGTCGAGTCGGGCAGCATTGATATCGCCATTTCGCCGCAGCAAATAACGATTGGATCTTTGCTCGCACATGTCAGGCATGGTGACGTGGTTAAAGTCCATTCGCTTCGCCGCGGCGCAGCCGAGGCAATGGAGGCCGTTGCGCACGGCGAGGAAGGTGAATCGAGAGTCGTCGGCAAAAAAATCGAAGACATCGAACTGCCGAAGGGCACCAACATCGTTGCGCTTATTCGCGGCGATCAGGTCATCATTGCCCACCACGACACCGTTATCGTAACCGACGACCACGTCATCCTGTTCATGACCGATAGGCGAAAGATTGAAAGCCTGGAGAAACTATTTCAGGTTGATGTGTCTTTCGTTTGAGCATGATCCGGCTCTCCATCGTTAGACAAGGGTAAAGCCGATGAATTGGACCGTCGTGCTACGCATTCTCGGACTGCTCCTGATGATGTTCAGCCTGACAATGTTGCCGCCGATTGCGATCAGCCTGTATTTTGACGATCAATCCTGGCTGCCGTTCGTCCAGGGCTTCGCGCTCACCTTGCTCGCCGGCTTTATGATCTGGGCGCCGGTACGCAAGTTCCACCAGGACCTGCGGCTCAGAGACGGGTTCCTGATCGTTGCGTCTTTCTGGACCGTACTTGGCACATTCGGCGCCGTTCCCCTATTTTTCGCAGAAACGCCGGCGATGTCGGTTACGGACGCGATTTTCGAATCGATGTCCGGGCTGACAACAACCGGAGCCACCGTACTGACAGGCCTCGACTCCCTGCCAAAGTCCATTCTCTATTACCGTCAGCAACTACAGTGGCTCGGCGGCATGGGAATCATCGTGTTGGCAGTTGCCGTATTACCCATGCTCGGCATCGGCGGCATGCAGCTCT
>JAZFPY010000255.1:0-4436 GCA_036444875.1 Woeseiaceae bacterium
TCGGTTTTCGGTGCCGATGAAACAGTCCTCGAGATTGACATCAATGGGATGACCTGCCCGTTTTGTGTTTACAGCCTCGAGAGAGAGCTGGGCCAATTAAGTGCGGTAAAACAGGTATTGATCAGCCTGAGATCAAGCAAGGCTCGGCTTACCCTGAAAGAGGGTGCGCACATCGACTCTGACACTCTGCGCGAAGTCGTTCTGGAGGCGGGCTTCACACCGGGCGAAGTTCGGGACGTTTCGGAAGGAAGTTAGTGAGGTCGCGCCGCGCGTTCACCTGGCTGGTCGCACTGGCGTGCCTGGTCGGAGATGCGACGTACGCCGGTGGACTACGATCCCTCGTAGCGTTACCGCTGGAGCCCGGCGGCATCGTTACCCGACTTCAGGTCGTCAGGGCATCGAGCCCGGACAACACTACCGTTACGGGAACCGTATTGTACGGGCTAACAACGCGTCAGACCTTGATTCTTAGTGTTCCTTACAGAGATCTGGAACACGGCGATGATGGCTTTGGATATCTCACAGGCTTGTATCGTCGCACCGTGTACCAACACGATGAACCCAATGCAACGCGTCGCATCGCAGTCATCGGCGGTCTTCGCGTGCCGACGGACAGCGACCTCGACCCGCAGATCAGTGCTGGTCTGGTCGCAACGGTGTACAGGCGGCGAAGCGAATGGGACTTCGATCTCGTGTGGATGGAAGCGCTCGGACGAAGCGGTAACAACGCTCGATATGATGTTTCCTGGCAATATCGTCTCACCCCGGCAGAGTATCCGGAATGGGGGATACCGACCGAATGGCAGTCGGTGATTGAGTTGGGCGGCCGCTATGCGGAGGGATCTGAAATGGTTCATCAGCTGACTGTGGGTGCGCTCTGGGTTCATCCAAGTTGGGTACTCGAAACGGGGATCATTCAGGACTTAAACGGCTCCGACACAACGTCGTTCTTGCTCGGTATTCGAAAACATTTCTGACCAAGGCGGACAGTCGCACGTATTACAAACAGCTACGGAAACGTTAATTCAAACTCTATTCGCCGGTTGACCTGCCTTCCGGCAGCATCCTCGTTGCTTGCGATGGCGCCTGCCGAGCCCACTCCATTTGTCGTCAGCCGGTGTGGCTCGATACCGCGTTCAATCAGATAAGTAACGACAGACTTCGCCCGGGCTTCGCTTAGCGCGCGATTAGTGGATTCATTGCCTGTGCTATCCGTATGGCCTGTCACAGTGATGGACGCCGTCGGGCAATCCGTGGCAATTTCTGCGATTTCATCAAGCAGGCTCAACGCGTTGGTCCTGAGCCTGGCGCTCGATTCTCTGAACTCGACGTTGCGATTGTGCAGGGCCCTGGCGAAAAGGTTTTCGCAGAGGCGACTGAACTGCGCCGATTTTTCCACTGGTACAACATTCAATTCCAGCCGCATGCCATTCAACAAGGATTTGTTGATTCTGTCGGCAGACAACGACCATGCGGCGGTATCCGTGACGATGCCACCAATCCCGATATGATGTTCATCGATGAACGCGCTCGATGAATGAGTGTCCGCCATAGCGTGCAGTGTGGTGTCGGTTACAAGCGACCAACCGGGTGGCATCGGTGCGTGCCGTTGGACGTCGATCTCCAGCTCGATACCTGGAAAATACCTGGCTGCAGTCTGACGCAACAGGGCCTCATGTGCTGTCGAGCTGACATACCCCTGGATTATCAATCGGGAGTTGTTTCTTGTAATCGACAAGCCAATTGCAGGGTTGGAAGGCGAATCGACCGACTCTTTTATCGTTTCATTCGAAGCAGTGCCGCTCGTGTATGCAAGCAACAGCGCAGCGACGACGAGAGCCGGATTGACCGATTGCTGCATCCGGGATCAGGCGGGATCGTTAATTTTCTGGTGTTGCAGATTGCGAGCCTGTCCGACCCAGTCCTCGCGGTATATCCGGCTACGGAATCCCTTCAGCTGTTGCGCCACCCGGTCGATATCGAATTCGCTCATTTCAGCAATCTGATTGAATCGATATATGCCGAGATCGTTCAGGGTCCTTTCGATCACCGGGCCGACGCCCTTGATGAGTTTGAGGTCATCCGTGTCGCTTTCGGCGACCTTGCTGTCATTCACGACGGCATCAGGTGCGGATGCCGGCACGTTGGCGGGGTGATTCTCATCCGGCTGCTCTGGCGCATCAAATATGCCGCTGAATGTGTCGCTGATTGCGCCGAGTTCGGCATCGGATATGCCGGTTCCGGCATCGGTTGGGGCATCGGTTGCGACACGAGCGTCGGTGTCGGACGGCGATTCGGATACCGTCGCGAACGCTTCGTTATATGAGTCATCCTGATCAACCAGCTCGTTGTCGAATTGACTTGTCAGTGTGTCAAGTGGGTCGTTCGACGCACTCAGACCGTCGGCAAGCGTATTCGGATCGACGGGCTCGATCCTCGTATGGTCCGGTCCGGTAACGCTCTCCAGTGCGGCAATGCGCTCCCGGGCTTGCTGAAGTTCTACCTCGAGTTCCTTCGCCTCCAGATCGCGTGTCCGGAAACGCTCAACCAGTGGCGGTACACGATTTTGCCAGGCGGTTAGTTCGCGACTAAGTCCGAATATTTTCTCGTCCTTCTCACGAATTGCCGTTGCGGAAGCTCCATCGCGTGCCTCGCGGGTTGCGACTGACGCCTTCAGCTTGTCTCGCTGGGCAGTGGCAACTTCCAGGCTTGCGCGATACTCCTTTACTTGCCGTTGCAGCGCGTCGCTCCGCTCAAATGCTTCTTTCAACGAGTCCGCCAATTCCTTTGCCCGCAGATTCGAGTCCTTGATGGATGCCTGATACTGACTGATCTGTTCCATCAGACTCTTGTTTTGCTCTTCGAGACGGTCCTGTTCGCCGCGTTGCGTCTCGAGTTGCTCCTGCCAACCAGCGGTTACGGCGATCTTCTCCTTGGCGCAGCGGACCGCACGAAAAATCCATCCGAGGGCCACGCCGATTATCAGCATGCCCGCCAGCATTCCAATTTCGATGGGAGCAATCTCAGGCATTGTTCAATTCCATTCCGTCTCTAGGATGCAAGTCGTAACCTGTCCATTTCGGCAAGGACCGCGTTGAGTCGGTCCAGCGCCCAATCAATCTCGCTGCGGCTAATTGTAAGCGGAGGTGCCAGGCGCACTACTGTGTCGTGTGTCTCTTTACTCAATATTCCTCGTTGCATCAGTCTTTCGCAAACGTCCCGCGCAGTGCTGAGCGCAGGGTCGATTTCGACGCCAATAAACAGGCCGAGGCCCCTGACATCCTTGATCATCGGGCTGTCGAGCTTATGCAGCTTTTTGAGCATATAGTCACCCATGGATGCGCTGCAAGCGGACAGGTCGTCTTCTACGAGAATATTGAGTGCCTCGAGGCCAACCGCTGCAGCCAGCGGATTGCCGCCAAATGTACTGCCATGGTCACCGGGGGTGAAAACGCTCATTACCTCACGCCTGGCAAGAAACAGCGAAACCGGCAGGATGCCGCCGCCGAGTGCCTTACCGAGAATCAGGCCGTCCGGTTTTACACCTTCATGTTCGCAGGCAAGCAGCTTTCCGGTTCTGCCAAGGCCGGTCTGAATTTCATCGGCAATGAGTAAAACATTGTGTTTCCTGCAAAGTTGTTCGCAGGCCTTCAGATAACCTGCGGGCGGCAGGACAATACCCGCCTCACCCTGTATCGGCTCAACCAGGAACGCTGCGGTGTTGGGCGTGATCTTCTCTTCGAGAGACTGCAGGTTGCCGTATTCAGCAAGTATGAAACCCGGCGGAAACGGCCCGAATCCGCGTCGATATTGAGCTTCGTCGGACATGGCGATAACGGCAATCGTGCGGCCGTGGAAATTCCCGGTGCAGGCGATGATTTCAGCCTTATCCGGTGCTACGCCTTTAACTTCGTAGGCCCATTTGCGGGCAGCTTTTAGCGCGGTTTCCACCCCTTCCGCCCCGGTGTTCATGGGCAAAGCCACGTCCATACCCGTTAGTTCGCAGGCGCGTTGCAGAAAAGGGCCGAGATTGTCGGTGCGGTAGGCCCGCGAAACAATATTGAGTCGTGCAACCTGTTCCTGGGCCACCTTGACCAGTCGCGGGTTAACATGGCCGTGGCTGACCGCCGAGTATGCGCTCATCATGTCGAGGTACTTGTTACCTTCGTCGTCCCAAACAAAGACCCCTTCACCACGGGTCAATACCACCGGCAGGGGAAGATAGTTCTGCGCGCAATAGCGTTGTTCAAGTGCAATTCGGGAATTCATCAGGCTCAATACTCGGTACCGGCAATTGTTTCGGCAAAAGCGTCAGTGGACTACATAAGGTCATAATTTTACAGCAATAAAGGGCAATCAGGCCAGTTTGGCGGCATTCGGATGCTGCGGAATTCGGCCAGCCGGCAACTTGCCTCGCCTGTGATCTTGAAACAGGC
>JAZFPY010000256.1:0-7470 GCA_036444875.1 Woeseiaceae bacterium
GACATGGAGGTGAGGGGGATCAGGCCATGATCGATGTGAGTATCGATGATTAATGAGGGAACACGATCGTGCTCGTCTGCGTCGTTTTCAGGAACGGCGCCGACAGCGCCGTCACGAAGTTCGATGCGGTGCCGGCCTTCGGAGGTGAACCAGCCGCGGTCGAAGCTTTCGGTCGTGACAACAACGTCGTCGCTTTCACTGGCTACGAAGTCGAGATTCTCCTCTATGTTTTTCTCCGCCAAACGCCCGACAATGCCGGGCGAAACGAGGACGATCACAGCGAGTGTGATCAAAAATGCCACGAACCATCGATTCACCCTGAATCTCCATTTGCATCGATCGATCCCGACGATGCTAGCACGGCACCGGTGTGCGGGCCGGCGCTGGAACGGCGCGCTGGAATTGCGCCCCTGCCGCCTGGAAGTCAATGCGTTCTGCTATTACCATAGCGCGCCTCCCTTTTCCCGGACAAGAACTGGTGACCAGACCTAATCAAGGGGCCTGCATAACCGAGCTTGAAAACGGCGTATCGGCAATAGACACCGACTACTTGCGGCCGTTATTCGATGCCAGCCACCTCATAATGCAGGGTGATCACGCCGCTTTTGTCGACACCGGCGTCAATCACAGCGTGGCACTGTTGCTCGACGCGCTGGCCCGTAAGGACATCGATGCAGCAGCGGTCCAGTACGTATTTCTAACGCATGTGCACCTTGATCATGCGGGCGGGGCCGGGGCGTTGATGCAACACCTTCCAAACGCGAAAGCCGTCATTCACCCGCGTGGCGCAGCGCATATGATTAACCCGTCGAAGCTTATTCAGAGTGCCAAGGCCGTGTTTGGTGCGGAGCACTTCGATAAGGCATATGGGGATCCTGTGCCAATCGAGGCGAAGCGAATAATCGTCGTCGACGATGAACAAACGATCCTTTTAGGAGACCGGCCCCTGCAGTGCATTTTCACTGAAGGTCATGCGCGGCATCATTACTGCCTGTCGGACCCGGCATCGAAAGGCGTGTTTACAGGCGACAGCTTCGGCTTGTCCTATCGGGAGCTGGATACTGCGGCCGGCGAATTTATTTATCCGACCACGACACCGATTCATTTCGATCCACCCGAGGCGCACAAGGCAATTGACCGGATAATGGGCCTGCGGCCGGAGCAGCTGTACCTGACGCATTACAGCCGCGTGACTGACCTTGCCCGCCTCGCGGATGACATGCACAGACGAATAGACGACTTCGTTGCGATTGCGAGAGAGCACGCAAGCGACAGCAATCGAACCGAGGCGATACAGACAGCCATGTTTTCGTATCTTGCCACCTGCCTTGAGAGGCATGGCGCCGAACTGGATAAGGACCGGCTGCATGCAATCCTCGACATGGATATTGAGATCAACACGATGGGCATCGAGTACTGGCTGGATAGGGTCGAGAGCGCTAAATAGACTGATAAGAAAAGGAACTGTTATGGAAAGCTTTCGTGCTTTTCGAATCGACCAGGATAATGACAGGATCGTTGCTGGTTTTTGTGAGCTTAGCCTTGATGACCTGACCGCAGGAGAGGTCGTCATCAAAGTCAGCCACTCGACGATCAATTACAAGGATGCGCTGGCAGCGACCGGTGCCGGCAAGATATTAAGAACGTACCCGCTCATTGGCGGCATCGATCTCGCGGGAACCGTCGTTAGTTGCGAAGATGAACGCCTCAAACCCGGCACGGTAGTGCTCGTTAATGGTTGCGGCCTGAGCGAAACGGTCGATGGCGGCTATGCGGAATACGCACGCGTAAAGAGCGATTCGGTCGTGCCCGTGCCGGCCGGGATGACTGCGGCACAGGCGATGCAGATTGGTACGGCAGGCTACACGGCGGCCCTTGCCATACAGCGCATGGAGCAAAACAACCAGCTTCCTGAGAACGGGCCCATCGTTGTTACGGGAGCAACCGGCGGAGTCGGCAGCATTGCGGTCGATATGCTGGATGGTCGTGGCTACGAAGTGGTCGCGCTTACCGGCAAAGCGGAACAGGCGGAGTATTTAAAGAGCATCGGTGCGCACGAGGTACTGTTGCGGGGCGAAGTCGATCTCGGCAAGAGGCCGATGGAGAAAGCACGGTGGGGTGGCGCGATTGACAATCTCGGCGGTGACGTGCTGACCTGGTTGACACGCACTGTCAAATACGGGGGCAACATCGCGAGCATCGGCCTCGCAGCAAGCCCGGCGCTCAACACGACCGTATTGCCTTTCATTCTGCGTGCCGTCTGCCTGCTGGGCATCAATTCTGTCGATACGCCAAGGCATCTCAGGCTTCAGGTCTGGGAGAGGATCGGCGGTGATCTTCACCCCCGGCACCTGGATGAAATCAGCGGGCGCACGATTGAATTCGACGAACTGCCCGACGCATTTCAGGCTTACATCGACGGCACGGTGACGGGACGCACCGTCGTCAAAATAGGCTAGTTTTTAATGCGCGATAAAATACCGGGTCGCGAAGCGGCGCCGGCATGGTGGTGCAGCACGGCTACCGGCCGCTGCAGCAGCAAACGAAGCCACACAATTTGTTAGAATCGCCGCCCCCCCCGGAAGCTTAATCGGGACCAAATGTCCTGATCAGGACCAATGTCCTGATCAGGATCAAATTCCTGACGAGCGAGGAATTGCGATGAGCGCAGGCGCAAGGCTGTGGCAGGCCCTGGAAGACGAGCGACCACTTCAGGTCGTCGGCACGATCAATGCCTATAGCGCATTGCAGGCAGAACGCGCCGGCTTCAAAGCGATTTATTTGTCCGGCGCCGGTGTGGCCAATGCCTCGTTCGGCCTGCCCGACCTGGCAATGACGACCCTGACCGATGTTTGCGGGGACATTCGGCGGATCTGTTATGCCACCGATGTGCCGCTGCTGGTGGACGCGGACACCGGCTGGGGCGGTGCGTTCATGATCGGGCGGACGGTACGCGAAATGACTCGGGCCGGTGCTGGCGGTTGCCATATCGAAGACCAGGTTGCCGCTAAGCGCTGCGGCCATCGTCCCGGCAAGGCGCTCGTCGATACAGCGGAGATGATGGACAGGATCAAGGCAGCCGTCGACGGCCGGACTGACCCGAAATTTGTGATCATGGCCCGCACAGATGCCCATGCAGTGGAGGGGCAGCAGGCTGCGCTGGACCGGGCGGCAGGCTATGTCGAAGCCGGCGCGGACATGATCTTCGCCGAGGCCCTGACGACGGTGGAGGAGTACCGGCAATTCACGTCAGTAATCGATGTTCCCGTGCTGGCAAACCTCACGGAATTCGGCAAGACGCCGCTGTTCACGACGGAGGAAATGGCGGAGGCTGGCGTGCGACTGACGCTGTACCCGTTATCGGCTTTCCGGGCGATGTCGGCGGCGGCCGAGAATGTTTACCAAACGCTGCGTAAGGACGGGACCCAGAAGGCGGTCATCGAGACGATGCAAACCCGGTCCGCGCTATACGACGTGCTCGGCTATCATGAATACGAACAAAAACTGGACGAATTGTTTGCGGACGGGGGGCTAACCGACAAGTCGGACGATTAGCCTGATTACACCGGAGAAAAAAGTGGCAGGAAACGAAAAAACAGGTGGGCTGGCGGGCGTATCCGCGGGAGAAACCGCGCTGTGCACGGTTGGCAAGGAAGGCGCAGGACTGACGTATCGTGGCTACGACATCTACGATCTGGTTGATAACGCAAGCTTCGAGGAGGTTGCCTACCTCCTGCTGTACGGAAAATTGCCGAGCAGGGCGGAACTCGACGCATACGCTGCAAAACTCAAGACCATGCGCAGCCTGCCCGATCAGATGCAGCAGGTGCTCGAGATGATTCCGGCGGACAGTCACCCGATGGACGTTCTGCGAAGTGGCGTTTCAATTCTTGGCAACATCGAGCCCGAAGGCGATTTCGAAAACCAGCATCACGTCGCCGACCGGTTGCTCGCCTGTCTGCCCTCGATGTTGCTTTACTGGCGCCGTTTTCATACCGATGGCAAGCGCATCGATGTCGAAACCGATGATGACAGCGTAGCCGGCCACTTCCTTAACATGTTGCATGACAAAGCGCCGAGCGAGCTTCACCGCAAATCACTCGACACGACACTGATTCTTTATGCAGAGCATGAGTTCAACGCGTCGACATTTGCGGCGAGAGTGATTACCGGCACCCTAACGGATTTTCATTCGGCAGTAACCGGCGCCATCGGCGCATTGCGCGGCCCATTGCACGGCGGCGCCAACGAAGCAGCCATGGAACTCATTCAGAAGTTCTCCTCGCCCGAGGAAGCGACCGAAGGCGTACTGGGCATGCTCGCCGCCAAGAAAAAAATCATGGGCTTCGGTCACCGGGTTTATACGACCTCGGACCCGCGCAATTCGGTCAACAAGAAAATGTCGAAGGCACTTTCGGATGAGGCCGGCGACACGCAACTTTATGTTGTATCGGAGGCGATCGAAAAAGTGATGTGGGATGAGAAAAAGCTGTTCGCTAACGCAGATTTCTTTACGGCAAGCCTCTATCATTTCCTGGGCATACCGACCCATCTGTTCACGCCCATCTTCGTCTGCTCTCGCATTACGGGCTGGGCTGCACACATCATGGAACAACGTGCGGACAACAAACTGATCCGGCCAGCAGCAGATTATATCGGGCCCGGTCTTCAGACCTGGGTGCCGATAGACGAACGGAAATAACACGATGTCGGGAAGAGATAGTCGATCGGCCAGGCGCGCCGAGCCGGATCGGCTTCTCGTCGATATTGCCGAGTACGTTTGCGAGACGGATATCGACAGCAAGCTTGCTTTCGAGACGGCGCATTACTGCCTGTTGGACACATTGGCCTGCGGCTTTCAGGCACTCGATTACCCGGCATGCACCAGGCTCCTCGGTCCCGTCGTGCCGGGCGCGACGCTGGCAGGCGGTGCGCGTGTGCCGGGAACGTCATACGAGCTCGAGCCAGTGGCCGCCGCTTTCAACATAGGGGCGATGGTTCGGTGGCTGGACTTCAATGACACCTGGCTGGCTGCCGAATGGGGCCACCCCTCGGACAACCTGGGTGGCATCCTGGCTGTCGCCGATTATCTGAGCAGGCGAAACCGCGCCGAGGGCAATGCGCCTTTTATCATGCGGGATGTTCTGACTGCGATGATAAAGGCGCATGAAATCCAGGGTGTACTGGCGCTGGAGAACAGCTTCAACCGCGTCGGGCTCGACCACGTGTTACTCGTGCGTGTCGCGTCGACCGCTGTCGTGACACGGATGCTGGGCGGCGAGCGAGAGCAGGTGATAAATGCCATCTCCAATGCCTGGATCGATGGCAGCGCACTTCGTACGTACAGGCACGCGCCGAACACGGGCTCGCGCAAGAGCTGGGCGGCCGGTGATGCCACGAGCCGCGCGGTGCGCCTGGCGTTGATCGCGATGAGCGGCGAAATGGGTTATCCGTCAGCGCTAAGCGCAAAGACCTGGGGCTTTTTCGACGTGCTCTTCGGCGGCAAACCGTTCACTTTTCCGCAGGGCTTCGGCAGTTATGTGATGGAGAACATATTGTTCAAGATCTCGTACCCGGCGGAGTTTCATGCGCAGACTGCAGTCGAGGCAGCCATGGTGCTGCACGAGGCGGTCAAAGACCGGCTCGACGATATAGAAAAAATCCTTATCGAAACCCAGGAAGCCGGCGTACGAATCATCGACAAGACCGGGCCACTCGACAATCCTGCCGACAGGGATCATTGCATTCAATACATGACGGCCGTGCCGATGATTTTCGGCCGACTGAGTGCGGCTGACTATGAAGATGACATAGCAAGCGATCCTCGCATCGATACGCTTCGCGATAAGATGGAAGTCACGGAAAACGAGGGCTTTACCAAAGACTATTTCGATGCCGAGAAACGCTACATCGGTAATGCGTTACAGGTGTTCTTCAAAGACGGCTCGAGTACCGAGCGTGTCAGTATTGATTTTCCGATCGGTCACCGTCAGCGCCGGACAGAAGGCATGCCGGTGCTGATTCGCAAGTTCGAAACGAGCATATCGCCAAAGCTGAAATCGGGGCAGTGGAAAGTGCTGAATGCACTTTGTGCAGATCCGGAAAAACTCGCCGCAACCACGGTCGATGATTTTATGGCTCTGCTCGTTGTGTGATAAGTGGACCAGGCACAATTCATTGATCAGATTACGAGCGGCATCGAGGCGCTCGGGCAGGAGCTTTCGCCGGAACGCGTGCAAAAGTGCGCGCAGCTGCTTTGCGAGCTCGATCGCTGGGGTGCCCGCATGAACCTGACGGCGATTCGCAAACCGACTGAGATGATCAGCAGCCATGTGCTCGACAGCCTTGCGATGCGGCCGCTGATCTCCGGCAAGACCCTGATCGACATTGGAACAGGCGCCGGTTTTCCGGGCTTGCCCATCGCAATTTCGGAGCCCAGACTGGCCGTAGAGCTTCTGGACAGCAACGCAAGGAAAATTGCCTTCGTGCAGCATATGATAGGCGAGCTTGAGATTTCCAACGCGACTGCAGTCAGATCACGCGCCGAGAACTATGCACCCGGCAAGCGCTTTGATACCGTGATCGCAAGAGCGTTGGTACCATTACCGCAATTGCTGGAGATTGCCGGCGATCTGGTGGGAGAAGAAGGCGTTATGCTGGCACAGAAAGGCCGGTATCCGGCCGAGGAACTGAAAGATATACCCGATGCGTGGACATACAAGGTGACCGAACTGGCGGTACCGGGCCTGCAAGCGCGCCATGTTGTCGCCCTTAAACGCAGGGATCCTGACGCATGACGCGCATCATTGCCGTAGCAAACCAGAAAGGAGGCGTTGGCAAAACGACGACCTGTGTCAATCTGGCGGCATCACTGGCTGCAACGCAGCGCCGGGTGTTGCTCGTCGACATGGATCCGCAGGGTAATGCCACGATGGGCTGCGGTATCGACAAGATGAGCCTCGAACGTTCCGCTTGCGACGTATTGCTGGGCGAAGAGACAGCGGCAGATGCGATTGTTTCGGCGCCGGAAGGGGATTTCGCCGTTTTGCCGGGCAACGAGGACCTTACGCTGGCAGAGGTGAAGCTTCTGCAGGAGCTCGGCAGGGAAATGCGCTTGCGTCAGGCGCTCGCGCCGGTTCGCGGCTTGTACGACTTTATTTTGATCGACTGCCCGCCATCGATAAATATGTTGACGATCAATGCCTTGACCGCGGCTGACGGTGTGTTGATACCGATGCAATGCGAATACTATGCACTCGAGGGGCTCAGTGCGCTTCTGAACACGGTCGAGCAGGTACGAAAAACGGTCAACCCGTATCTCGAGGTGTTCGGCTTGTTGCGCACGATGGTCGATCCGCGCATTAATCTGTCGAACGAAGTGTCCGCACAACTTGTTGCCCATTTCGATGACAAGGTATTCAGGACGGTCATACCGAGAAACGTGCGACTTGCAGAGGCCCCGAGTTTTGG
>JAZFPY010000257.1:0-2374 GCA_036444875.1 Woeseiaceae bacterium
TTTGGCCCGATCAAGGACTATGAATGCCTGTGCGGCAAGTACAAGCGACTGAAGCATCGTGGTGTCGTATGCGAAAAGTGCGGTGTTGAAGTCACGCAGACAAAAGTGCGCCGCGAGCGCATGGCGCATGTCGAGCTGGCGAGCCCGGTTGCGCATATCTGGTTCCTGAAATCACTGCCGTCGCGGATCGGTCTCATGCTTGACATGACCCTGAGGGAAATCGAACGCGTCCTGTACTTCGAGGCATTTGTCGTGGTCGATCCCGGCATGACCCCGCTCGAGCGGGGTCAGTTGATGACCGACGAAATGTATCTCGATGCGATCGAGCAGTACGGTGATGAGTTCGATGCCCGCATGGGCGCCGAAGCCGTACGCGAGATGCTGATGACGATCGATCTGCAGCGCGAAGTACTGCAGGTTCGCGAGGACATTGGCGCGACGCGCTCCGAGACCAAGATCAAGCGTTTGTCGAAGCGGCTGAAGTTGCTCGAGTCATTTATCGAGTCAGGCAACAAGCCCGAATGGATGGTGTTGATTGTATTACCGATATTGCCTCCGGACCTGCGTCCGCTGGTACCGTTGGACGGCGGCCGTTTCGCGACCTCGGATCTCAACGATCTCTACCGCCGCGTGATAAATCGCAACAACCGTCTGCGCCGCCTGCTCGAACTGAATGCGCCGGATATCATTGTGCGCAACGAAAAGCGCATGCTGCAGGAATCCGTCGACGCGTTGCTCGACAACGGCCGCCGTGGCCGTGCGATAACGGGCACGAACAAACGTCCATTGAAGTCGCTTGCTGACATGATCAAGGGCAAGCAGGGCCGCTTCCGCCAGAATCTCCTCGGCAAGCGTGTCGATTACTCGGGACGTTCGGTCATCGTAGTCGGCCCGACGCTGAAGCTGCATCAATGTGGTTTGCCGAAGAAGATGGCGCTCGAACTCTTCAAGCCATTCATTTTCTCGAAGCTTCAACTGCGGGGCGAAGCGACGACGATCAAGGCTGCGAAGCGCCTGGTCGAGCGCGAAGGTGCGGAAGTCTGGGACATTCTCGAAGAAGTCATTCGCGAACACCCCGTCATGCTTAATCGTGCGCCGACTCTGCACAGGCTCGGCATTCAGGCGTTTGAACCGGTTCTTGTTGAGGGCAAGGCGATTCAACTGCACCCTCTTGTTTGCACGGCGTTCAACGCCGACTTTGACGGTGACCAAATGGCCGTGCACATACCGTTGTCAATCGAGGCACAACTCGAAGCGCGCGCACTCATGATGGCGTCGAATAATATTTTGTCGCCCGCAAACGGTGACCCGATCATCGTGCCGTCGCAGGATGTCGTACTCGGCCTTTATTACATGACCCGCTCCAAGGTCAACGCCCGGGGTGAGGGATCACGTTTCAGTAACGTCAATGAAGCAAGGCGTGCATACGACACCGGTTTCGTTGAACTTCAAGCGAAGGTGAAAGTACGGGTCCTGATCTACGAGGATACTGAGGATGGACGGGGCGAAGCGGTGCAGAAGGTCGTTGACACGACCGTTGGCCGAGCGCTTCTTTCCGACCTGTTGCCCGAGGGTCTCAGCTACGACCTCGTCGATCAGGACATGAACAAGAAGGCGATCTCGAACGCCATCAATGCCTGTTATCGCAAACTCGGTCTCAAGAAGACCGTGGTCTTTGCGGATCAGCTGATGTACACGGGATTCCGTTTCGCAACGATTGCCGGTATTTCGATCGGTGTGAACGACATGGTTGTGCCGGAGGTCAAGGGAGAGATTCTGTCTGCTGCGGAGGCCGAGGTGAAAGAGATTCAGGACCAGTACGCGTCCGGCCTCGTGACCGAAGGAGAACGATACAACAAGGTCGTCGACATATGGTCGCGCACCAACGACCAGGTCGCGAAAGCGATGATGGACAAACTCGGCTCTGAAGTTGTCGTGGATGCGTCAGGTAAAGAGATCAACCAGGAATCCTTCAATTCCATTTACATGATGGCCGACTCCGGTGCCCGCGGATCTGCGGCGCAGATTCGGCAGCTGGCCGGTATGCGTGGCCTGATGGCCAAGCCGGACGGCTCGATCATTGAAACACCGATCACGGCGAACTTTCGTGAGGGTCTCGACGTACTGCAATACTTCATATCGACCCACGGTGCTCGCAAAGGCCTGGCCGACACGGCCTTGAAGACTGCAAACTCGGGTTATCTGACCCGTCGTCTTGTCGATGTCGCACAGGACCTCGTGGTGACCGAAGTGGATTGTGAGACCAGAAACGGTATTGCGATGTCACCGCTCGTCGAGGGTGGCGACGTGGTTGAACCTCTGCATGAACGGGTACTCGGTCGCGTCCTGGCTGAGCCGGTCCTGATTCCAGGTA
>JAZFPY010000258.1:0-2367 GCA_036444875.1 Woeseiaceae bacterium
CATGAAAGCTATCCGAGAGTATCAGATAGCCCTTCTGGCCACCGCTGGATTCAATCAAATACATCGTCACGTCATCGCCTGGGTCCGTGCCGCCGTCCAAAGTCACGGACTCCACCACACGTAGCTCACGTAAGCGCTGACAGCAGATCCCATCAACATCCGCACCGTGTGTGCTTCTTCCTCTCTGCCCAGGTGGCCGTAGGCCGCGGCGAGCGTCCGGACAATAAAGACGGGAGACCTTGTTGGGGGGGATTCTGGTCGACTTTCACGCAAGCTTGCCGTCATCCTGCCCCGGTCGTTAAATCGCCCCGATTTAATGCATCCATACCTCACACCCATGATTTCAGGGTATGTCCGCGTTAACCGTCCACACATGATTCACCGATCCGCTGAACGGGGCGAGCTCAGGATCCGGCACCGCAATAGATTAGCCGTCAAAAGGGCGATAAGCTCTGTCATGCCGCTTCCGGAGGGAGAGGGCATGGCCGAAGAGAATGTCACACAAGAACTTGCAGTCATCGTCTATGCAGATGTATCAGGATACAGCCGGCTGACCGAAGCGGACGAGATTGGAACCCATCGGCAACTTTCCGCAAGTCTCGACCTGATCGCCGACAGAATCAGAAACTCGGGCGGTGAAGTCGTGCACTATGCCGGGGACGCCATCCTGGCGCGCTTCCAAAGCGTCGTGGCAGCGACCAATTGTGCCATCGGTATCCAAAATGCCATCGACACGTTATGCGCCGAGCTTGTCGAGGACAAGCGTCTTCTTTTCCGCATTGGCATCAATTTGGGCGAGGTTATCGTTGACCGGAGCGATATCTATGGCGACGGCGTCAATGTGGCGGCGAGGCTCGAATCCCTGGCCGATCCAGGTGGAATTTGTATCAGTGAATCCGTATTTCAACAGGTGCAAGACAAGATAGAAGCGCAGTTCGACGATATAGGTGAACAGAAACTGAAAAATATCGAACGCCCGGTTCGGACCTATCGCGTTGTTCGTGAATCAGATTCATCTTCCGATAAAGTTTTACGGATTACCCGATTTTCCAGAATTGCAGGGCCCGAGACAAAGGAAGACGTGGCCGACGTTTTCACCCGTGCAGAGCCTCCGTCGATGATGATACTGCCGTTCAAAAACTTGAGCGGTAGCGCCGATCAGGACGATTTGGTGGACGGCTTTCGACTCTCGATTCAATCTTCGTTAATCAAGCTTTCAGGACTGTTTCTCATCAATGCGCCGGCTTTAGAGCACTATCGGGACAGCGATGTGTCCGCAATTCAGGCGGCAATCGAGGTTGGGGTTCGATACGTCCTCGACGGTACAGTACAGATGTCCGGTGACCGAGTTCGAGTCACCATTCAGCTCACCGATGCACCTGCGGCACAGATTATCTGGGCGGAACACTACGATCGCGTCGTCGATGACATCTTTGACATTCAGGATGAAATTACGACCGAAGTTGCCGTGGCGCTGGAGGTTAAACTTCTGGCCGGCGAGGGGAGTCTGATTTGGTGGGCAAATCTTCCGAGCAGAACGGCGCGGGAGCTCGTGCTTCGCGGGCTCAGCCATCTGTACATGGGCAGCGAGTATGGCAATGCAATCGCACGACGTATTTTTGAGGAGCTGGCTGAAATCTTGCCTGACTCACCACAGGCGCCGGCTTTAATAGCCTATACAAACTGGGTGGACGCAATGCGCGGCTGGAGTGATGATCCTGATCAATCGATTGAACGTGCGGCCACTCAGGCCGAGAAAGCGATCGAGCTCGGCGACCTCGACGGTTTCGGGCACCTTGTATTGGGCTCCGTGCGCTTGTTTCAACGGCAGCACGAGGAGGCGCTTGCGTTATCCGAGAAAGCTGTGTCAGTCCGATCATGTTGTCCTTTGGCCATAGCTGTTTATTCTAATGTACTCCATTTCAATGGCCAGCATGATCGAGCCATCAAGAACATCAAAACGGCGGTAAAGCATGCACGGATTTATCCGCCCTGGGTGGCAAATGTATTGTCTGCATCTTACCGAGACAGCGGTCAGATAGCTCCATCGATTTCTGTTGCGAACGAATGCCTGCGCCTTGATCCGGAAAACCTGGATGGACACGTATTGCTCTGCACGGACTACAGTTTGTCGAATTCAGTCGATGACGCGCGCAGGGTAGCGCAGGAAATTCTGAGTATTGAGCCATCCTTCTCAATATCTGCCTATGCCGAAACGCAACCATACAAGGACAGCAATACGTTGCAGGGTATTGTCGGAGCGCTGCGTGAGGCAGGACTTCCAGACTAGGGGTCCTGTCTGCTGAATGTCGCCCCTCGGCCAGACCGGGGACGACAGATCAGGTTGTTGAGGTCATCCGCGATCGG
>JAZFPY010000259.1:0-2311 GCA_036444875.1 Woeseiaceae bacterium
TCGGTATCGAGATCCTTCACGAATGAACGATCGATCTTGATCGTATCGATAGGAAATCGCTTCAAGTAACTGAGAGACGAATAGCCTGTCCCGAAGTCATCGACCGACAATGAGACCCCGGCATCCTTGAGTCGCTGTAGCGCATCAAGCGTAGTATCCAGATCCTGCAGCAGCACGCTTTCCGTTATCTCAAGTTCGAGCAATCGTATGTCTATGCCGGCATCTGATGCAGCGCCAAGTACGTCTTCGATCAGGCTATCAGCATGGAATTGATGCGGGGATATGTTGACGGACACCGGCAGAACACCGGTCGGCGCGGTGGACCACACTTTCACCTGCTTGCAGGCTTCACGCAGAACCCATTGACCGATTGGCACGATCAGACCGGTTTCCTCGGCAACCGGGATAAAGTCGGCTGGCCCGATTTCTCCTCGCACCGGGTGGAACCAGCGCAATAGCGCCTCTGCCCCGACTAACGCCCACGTCTCTGCGTCGACCTTCGGCTGGTAGTAGAGCTCGAATTGCTCGTCGTCAATTGCCTTGCGAATCTCGTTTTCGAGATCGAGCCGGTGTAGCGATTTCGTGCGCATGGTCTCGGAATAGAACTTGTAATTATTGCGCCCGGAAAACTTGGCGCGATACATTGCGGAGTCCGCATTCATCAGCAGCTGTTCGCCGTTTTGGCCATCCTCCGGATATAACGCAATGCCAATACTCGGCGTTACCACGAACTGATGTCCTTCGCAGCTAAAAGGTGGTGTCAATACCGTAATAATCCGCGATGCTATCGTAGCCACGATGTCCTCGGAATCTATGCCGTACAGAATTATGACGAATTCATCTCCGCCGAGACGTGCCAGCTTGATGCCCCCATCTTCATCAGTCGGATCAAGGCGGGCAACAGAGTCGCCGGATCGAGTACAACTCTCGAGCCTGCGGGCCACCTGTTTCAGCAACTCATCTCCTATGCTATGGCCCAGGGTATCGTTGATGCGTTTGAATCGGTCCAGATCGATGAAAAGAATCGCAAATTTCTCATCATCACGCTGAGCTATCTGTATGGTTCGCTCCAGGCTCTGGCTGAACAGCTGTCGATTGGGCAGTTCGGTCAGTTCGTCGTAATAGGCGAGATTGTAAATTTTCTCCTCAGAACTTTTTCGTTCGGTGATGTCTCGCACGATAGCCAGAACGGAATTCTTGTCGCGCGCCACAAATCGGGTTTCCAGTTCAATATCAAGGCCCTCAAGACTGTGCTCGTAAACTTGCGGTTTGCCGGTCTCAAGAGCCCGCTTGATGCACTCTCTTGCTCGGTCATCGTTTTCACAGGGATAGAAATTGACTTGGGACGCCGTCGTCAGCGCCTTTAATTGCAGAGTATGGGTCGCGTCCGGGCCGCTCAATCCTTCCTCCACCTCGCCCTTGGCGTTGACGATGAAGATAAGATCCGGAACGGCACGAATCAGCCCTCTGAGATCGTTGAGGGACCTGCATGTTCTCAGGGCATATCGGATGCGATGTACAAGAACGGGCAGCGCAATAGGCTTGATGATAAAGTCGGTTGCGCCAAGAGTGTAGGCGCGCTCCACGGACTCGTCGTCCTCCGATTCCGTGATTATGAAGATCGATGATTCCCGGACTGTTTCTCGCGCTCTTATGATGTCGCAAACGGAAAATCCGTCCAGCTCCTCCGGTGTGTCAATGTCAAGCAGAACAACATCGGGTTGCAGCTTGCTATACATTTCCAATGCAACTTTTCCATCCGGAGCAGTCACTACGCGAAAGCCGGATTCCTCCAGGAAATTCTGAATTACGCTACAGTGATCAGGATCGTCGTCGGCAATGAGAACGAGTGGCTCTTCTGCTGTGTCCGAACTTTGACTCATACGGCCGCTGTCTCGCTCCTGTCGGTCAGGGCATCAACCACCATTGCCGATCGCAATAGCCACGCAAAAATAGGGAAAGCGAAATCGATTTTTCTTTGCAGTAACATGGCGCTTGCCGATTCCTGCTCCCGGACGCAAAAGGAAGACGAGGTCGCAGCGTGACTGCGCGAGTTCACCAGATCTTCGTTTCTTGACGTTAAGGCTATGTAAAATAAGAGAATATTGCCGAAATGCAGCAATATCCGAGACCGGGGTCACAGTTATGACAAGCTGCGTCGTCCCGGCGCTGTTCAAGAGCCAAAAAGTGACGACCGGCACGTCCATCTTGAGAGTCGATATGCTTAACAAGAAACCTCGATAACTATCAAAAGAGGTCGGTTTCGACTTTAGTTTCGCCTCGCCCAGGCCTAATATGATCCGGAACGGAC
>JAZFPY010000260.1:0-7589 GCA_036444875.1 Woeseiaceae bacterium
AGAATTTTTCGATAGATACGCAATTCTACCCGCTCGGTTCGTGCACGATGAAATACAACCCGAGGGCCTGTAATGCCCTGGCTTTGCTGCCAGGCTTCACGCATCGGCATCCGCTCGGGCCCGCCAGCTACGGCCAGGGGTTTCTCGAGTGCATGTATGAGCTCCAGGAAATGCTGAAGGCGGTCAGCGGCATGCAAGGTGTCTCTTTGACGCCGATGGCCGGGGCGCAGGGAGAGCTTGCGGGTGTGGCAATGATTCGCGCCTATCATGTCGCGCACGGTGACCATGAACGAGACGAAATCATCGTCCCGGATGCGGCGCACGGCACGAATCCCGCAACGGCCACGATGTGCGGCTGCATCGTACGTGAAGTGCCGACGGATAAAGATGGCGATATCGATATCGAGGCACTGAAAAAAAAAGCGCTTGGGCCCAGGACGGCTGGCATCATGCTGACCAATCCCTCCACGCTCGGTATATTTGAGCGCAGGATCATGGAAATTCAAAAACTCGTGCATGATGCGGGTGGACTGCTTTACTACGACGGCGCCAACCTGAACGCTATTCTCGGCAAAGTCCGGCCGGGTGATATGGGTTTTGACGTCATTCACCTGAACCTGCACAAGACGTTTTCGACGCCGCATGGCGGTGGCGGCCCCGGCTCGGGTGCGGTCGGCGTCGGCAAACGCCTGCTGCCGTTTTTGCCCGTGCCGGTCGTCGGCAAGACCGAAGACAACGGGGAGGCCTTCTTCGACTGGCTGACGGAAGATGATTTTCCGCAGAGCATAGGGCGCCTGTCGGCATTTATGGGCAATGCCGGCGTACTGCTGCGGGCCTATGTGTACATGCGCATGATCGGGCGGGATGGCATGAGGCGCGTCGCAGAATTCGCGACGCTGAACGCCAATTACATGCAAGCCCGTCTCAGGGATGCCGGCTTCGAACTGGCATATCCGCAACGGCGGGCCGGCCACGAGTTCATCATCACACTGAAGCAAGAGTCGAGATCGATCGATCTGACCGCGATGGATGTCGCCAAAGCCCTGCTGGACCATGGATTTCATGCGCCGACGACCTACTTTCCGTTGCTGGTGCCCGAATGCCTGCTCATCGAGCCGACGGAGACAGAAAGTAAGGAAACCCTCGACCGCTTCATTGACGCGATGATCGCGATCGCCGAGGATGCAAAGCAGGATGGAGCGAGGCACAAGGAAGCGCCATACACGATGCCGGTGCGGCGGCTGGACGACGTGAAGGCGGCGAGAAATCTGGATCTCACCTACAAAGTAAGGTCAGAATAAGCGCCGCGCCCCGTGAAACACGGGGCTCGACCCTGTCGAGGGAATCGAGATTACGGTCGTCCGGGTCGACTTTGGTTGTCCGGGCCGACTTTTGGTCCGTACACCGACCAATGGTCGGTATACGGACTAAATCAAGGAAAGAGGGAACTGGATGGTTTTCTTCCAGTCCAGAAGCCATGGAAACAGGAGAAATTGTGCACACGCGTTATCAGGAGAACATGACAGGCAGAATCGGTCTGATGTTGGTAGCGATTTGCCTCACGGTACCGGCGTTCTCCGAAGAGCCGGCGTGGGTTGGCACGATTGAAAGAATTTCGTCGGGCATCGTGTCCATCCGCGTTGACAGCACTCGTGCATTCGATACCGAGTGGAACTCTTCGACACAGGCTACCGGGTTCGTCGTCGATGCGAAACGCGGCCTGATCCTGACGAACCGTCACGTTGTGACGCCGGGACCGGTCGTGGCAGAGGCTATTTTTCTTAACAATGAGGAAGTGCGGCTGACGCCGATCTATCGCGATCCGGTGCATGATTTCGGCTTTTTTAGATATGATCCACGTGAATTGCGTTACATCGAACCGACGGAATTGCGCCTTGTGCCGGGGGCAGCCGCCATCGGCCGTGAGATTCGCGTCGTCGGTAACGATGCTGGCGAGCAGCTATCGATTCTTTCGGGGACGATTGCTCGCCTCGATCGAAGAGCGCCGGATTACGGTCGCGGCAAGTACAACGATTTCAACACTTTTTATTTTCAGGCCGCGTCAGGCACGTCCGGTGGCTCATCCGGATCGCCGGTCGTCAATATTGAGGGTGAAGTTGTTGCGCTGAATGCCGGCGCGAACAATTCGGCGGCGAGCAGTTTCTTCCTGCCGCTCGATCGTATTGCTCGTGTTTTGAAACTCCTTCAGGAAGACAAGTCCGTATCCCGCGGCACCCTGCAAACCGTTTTCCAGGTCAAACCCTACGATGAACTGCGAAGACTTGGCCTTACAGATGAGACCGAACAGCTGGTCCGCTCGTCACATCCGGAACAGACCGGCATGCTCACGGTGGAGCAAGTCATCCCCGAGTCGGATGCCGCCGGCAAACTGGCGCCGGGCGATATATTGCTGCGTATTGACGGCGAACTCGTCACAAAGTTCGTGCCGCTGGCGATGATCCTGGATGACAACGTGGGAAACAAGATCACGATTGAACTTGAAAGGGGTGGGCGTCACATAAGCGAAGACGTGCTTGTTGGCGATCTTCACAGCATATCTCCGGACGACTACATTGAGTTTGGTGATGCGATCGTTCACAACCTGTCGTATCAGCAGGCTCGTCACTACAACCGGCCGGTAAACGGCGTGTATGTGGCAAACCCCGGTTATGTGTTGTCGAGATCTGCAATTCCACGCGGCGCGGTAATCACGGAAGTCGGCGGTATAGTCGTCGCCAGCATTGCTGACCTCGAAGAGATCCTCAACGGTCTCGGCGACCGCGATCGGACGACGATTCGGTACAAGACCATTGAAGACCCGCGCAACAGTATCGTGCGCTCGATCGAGATGGACAGGAGATGGTTTCCAGCGCGGCATTGTCAGCGAGATGACGCTACCGGTATCTGGCCCTGCCGGGACCTGGCGCCTGGCCCCGACAGCTCTGCAGCAGAAACCGGCAGTGCGCGGTTCAGCGGTCACAGCGATTCGCGTGTTCGTAAGATAGTGCCATCACTTGTTGTCGTCACCTTCGATCTGCCTTATACGGTATCCGGCGTATCTGAACGCAATTACTATGGCACCGGGCTCATCGTTGACACCGAGCGAGGTCTCGTCGTCGTCGATAGAAATACGGTTCCGATCGCGCTGGGGGACGTCAGCATCACATTTGCGGGCTCACTCGAAGTTCGAGGCAAGGTTGAGTATGTGCACCCACTGCACAATCTGGCGGTGGTCTCCTACGATCCCGCGTCGATTGGCGATACACCGGTCAGAGCGGCAACGTTCAATACAGAACGGGTCGAACCCGGAGACGAGGTCTGGGTCGTTGGCCTCAAAGGCGACCACCAGCTTGTGCATCAGGCGAGTACCGTCTCATCCGTCGATCCGATGATATTACCGTTGTCGCGCACGCTTAGATTCCGGGATTCGAACCTGGAAGTTATTGACCTGGTGAATGCGCCTCCTGATGTCGACGGCGTGCTGCTCGATAAACGCGGACGTGTCGTGAGCCTGTGGTCCAGCTTCTCTTATCAGAGCGGAAATGATTCCGGCCAGTTTAATCGCGGAGTCGGTAGTGATCTTGTCAGCGAACTCGTCGATCTTGTGCGGACAGGCCGGCCGCTGTATTCGCTGCAGGTAGAGGTTGCCTATGCTCCGTTGTTTGCTGCCCGCAAACTGGGACTCGGCGAAGCATGGCTGTCAAAACTCGAACATTATAATCCGCAGGGTCGGCGGGTACTCAGTGTGGCGCGCCTCGTGGCCGGGTCGCCAGCCGCGGCCCAGCTCCGCAACGGCGACATGATACTGGCGATCGACGGCCAGCTGGTTACCACCTTCCGTGAGCTCGAGCGCGCGGTGCAGAAGCCCGAAGTGGTCGTTACGGCCTGGCGGGACGGTGCCGCACACGATCTCGAAATCAAGACCGTTGCACTGGACGGGCTGGGAATACAACGGGCAGTATCTTGGGCTGGCGCACTGCTGCAGGACCCGCACCGGGCGATGGCCGCGCAACGAGGTATTGATCCGTACGGCGTGTATATCGCGTTCTTCAGTTACGGATCCCCCGCAACCCGTTATGGATTGTGGGCCGGACGGCGGATAGTCGAAGTGGATGACCAGGCGACGCCGGACCTGCAGACCTTCATTGATGTTGTCAGAGGCAAGCAGGACAGATCGTCAGTGCGCCTGAAGACCATTACATGGAATGATGCGGCAGAAGTCATAACTCTGAAGCTCGACAACCAATACTGGCCAGCCTATGAAATCAGACGCACGGAAGATGGCTGGCAGCGCATTGACATCGGGTAGGGCTTGTCGCGGTCGCTGCCACCGGGCGATATACCTTCGTTCAGGAGCATCGGCGCTGCTGATTTCAGCGATCCTGCTGGCCGTTTCCGGAATTAGCCTGGCACAGGCACTCTATAAATATCGTGGCCCGGACGGCGAGTGGATATACACCGACAGGGCTCCGGAGGCGGAGGCGGGCGCCGAAGTGCGTGAGTTACCCAACGGGCTCAAGAAACCGGAGGTATCGTTGGCATATCGCCTGGTCGGCAGGCAAATTCAGTTTCATGCAACAAATGAGTTTCATGCGCCGGTTGAACTCGTGCTCGCACTCGATGTGCTTGAAAACGTAGAACGACCGCCGCCCGATCAGTCAATGAACTGGCTCTTGCCTCCTCGCAGCCAAACCGAGCTGCTGCGACTGGATACGGTTAGCGAGGCCGGTGTGCCCAATATCAGCTATCGCTTCTTGTACCTGCATGGGGATCCAAAAGCTGTACACAGGATAGATCGTCCATATCGTGCGCCGTTTGCGATCGCAAACAAATTCATGGTCTCGCAGGCGTTTCCCATTCAGGTAACACACAATACCGCTGACAGTAATTACGCCGTCGATTTCGCAATGCCGGTCGGCACCGACGTCTATGCGGCTCGTGGTGGCACCGTTATCGAAGTGGCCAGCACGAATTTCCGTGCCGGATTCAATCCGGGAGAGAAAGGTGCATCGGCAAACCTGGTCCGCATATTGCACGATGATGGGACGATTGGTGTCTATGCCCATCTGAACTGGAATACCATTCGCGTGAAGCCCGGCGATGAAGTGAAGCGCGGTGAATATATCGCGGATTCCGGAAATACTGGTTTTTCAAGCGGTCCGCATTTGCATTTCGTCGTTCTGCGCAATAGTGGGGGGCGCCTGGAGTCTTTGCCAATTGTATTCGAGGGCTCTAATAAGGCTCGAGTGACGCCGAAATTCGGAGAACGACTCGCCGCCTACTAGCCCTGGACGGGTGGCAAAGACAATCGGACGGTACGCTGCAAATTTCCTTATAATTATTTTTGCATTGTGTACGCGAGCGACAATCTGACAGGAATTCGTGCGAAGGACATAGAATGGTTCACGGGACGCACAACGCGGTCGCTGACGAACGCAATGACAATATCCTGATTTACGTTAATGGCGATCTTGTACTCCGCAACGAGGCCAAAATCTCCGTTTTTGACAGCGGCTATCTGATCGGCGACGGCATTTGGGAAGCCTTGCGCCTTCACGAAGGCGTTCTCGTTTTTCTCGATGAGCACCTGGATCGACTCTGGCAGGCGGCCGCGGCAGTTGCCATGGACTTGCGCATGAGTCGCGAAGACCTCACCGCCGAGTTGTGGCGCACGCTCGATGCGAACAAAATGCGCGACAACGTGCATGTGCGCTTCATGTTGACGCGAGGCATCAAGAAAACGCCGTCGCAGGACCCGCGCCTGGTGGTTAGCGGTCCCAACCTGGTCATCATCGCCGAGCACAAGCTGGCCAGCCCGGAAAGCAAGGAAAATGGCGTTACTCTGTTTACCAGCACAGTTCGTCGCGGATCGCCGGATTATCTCGACCCGCGATTGAACTGTCACAGCAAATTACATGAGGTGCTGGCACTCTTGCAGGCAATCGAGGCGGGCGCCGATGAGGCGTTGATGCTGGATATTCACGGCTTCGTCGCAACCTGCAACGCGACTAATTTCTTCATGGTCAAAGGTAGCGAAGTGTGGACATCCACGGGTCAGTATTGCATGAACGGCATCACGCGTGCCAAAGTCATCGAAGTGTGCAAGAACGTCGAAATCCCCTGCTTGCAAAAAAACTTTTCCCTCTTCGACGTCTACGGCGCGGATGAGGCGTTCGTCACAGGCACATTCGGCGGGCTCACTCCCGTCACGGCGGTCGACGGGCGCACAATCGGCGAAGGCGTCTTCGGTCCCATGACGCGCCGACTGGAAGCGCTGTACCAGGATGAAATCAAAGCCGCGGTTCTCGCCGCGCAAAAAGCATTATAGGCAGATCGGTGGCAGAAGAACCGATTCGTCTTTGTGTTTGGAGCGGGCCGAGAAATATCTCAACGGCTTTGATGTACTCTTTCGCCCAGCGTGATGATACGACGGTTTATGACGAACCGCTTTATGCACATTACCTCATCAACTCCAGTGCGAAGGACTACCATCCTGGTGCCGACGACATCATCGCTGCAATGGAGAATGACGGCGAAAAAGTCATTGCCGATATCATCCTGGGAGCACAGCCGACGCAGGTAGCGTTCTTTAAACAGATGACTCACCACCTGGTCAAACTGGAACGCACATTCTTGAAGCAAACCGTGAATGTGATGCTGATCCGCCACCCCCGCGACATGTTGCCCTCTTATGCCGAGCACGTCAGTGAACCGACACTGAGAGATGTCGGCTACAAAATGCATCTGGATCTTGTCGATTATCTGCATTCGCTGGGGCAGGAGCCACCGGTGCTGGATTCCGCAGCGACTCTTATGAACCCCGCTGGCGTGCTCAGGAAGCTATGTGGCCGCATCGGCATTCCATTCGATGAGGCCATGCTGTCCTGGCCGGCCGGCGCCCGGCCCGAAGACGGGATCTGGGCCCAACACTGGTACGCCAGCGTACATCGTTCAACAGGCTTTCAACCGTACCAGCCGAAAACGGAGCCGTTTCCGGAACAGCTTGAGCCGCTCCTCGAGGAATGCATGCCGTATTATGAAGCCCTTGTAAAACAGGCGATCACCGCGAATTAGAGGACTGATGATGACGACTGCTTTTCTGAACGGTGACTACATGGCCCTCGACGAGGCAAGAATATCGCCGATGGATCGTGGTTTCCTGTTCGGGGATGGAATATACGAAGTAATTCCGGTGCATGACGGCAAGCCGATCGGTTTCAGTCTGCACATCGATCGCATGAAAAAAGGCTTGAGCGCCATCGAGATCGATCTGGACTGGAGCCACGATCAGTGGCGCGACATTTGCGACAAGCTCGTCGATAAGAACGGTGCAGGCAATCTGGCGGTGTATCTTCAGGTTAGCCGCGGCGCCGACACAAAGCGTCATCATGCCTACCCCAAAGGGATAACGCCGACAGTTTTCGGATTTGCATCAGAGCTTGCAGCATCGCTGCAAAGTGAGCGGACGGCGGTCACGCCTCTCAAAATCTCCAGTGCCGAAGACAAGCGCTGGCGTCGCTGCGATATCAAGTCTACCGCGCTTTTGGGCAACATCATTCATTTCCAGAAAGGTCAGGCCGAGGGCAACG
>JAZFPY010000261.1:0-2387 GCA_036444875.1 Woeseiaceae bacterium
GACTTCTTCGTTGTGATCGTGAAGCGCGATTTGTCGGGTATTGATGCCGAAATGCGATAGCAATCGCCCCGTGTGCCGGGTATCCTCGGCAGCGATGAGGTCTACATCGCCGAGAATTCGGCGCGCACGTGGCGTCAGGTCCTCACGATTGCCAATTGGCGTTGCAACCACGAATAGCGTACCGCTGTCCAATCCCGTTACACCCTCTGGCCATTTGTAAATGAATTACCGGAAATCGAATCTGTATGACATCCTGCCCGCTAAGGCCATGGTCAGGCAAGTGGCATGACAGTCCTGAAAAGACGGGGATTTCGCCGTGGCTTTGCTTTGCTTGCCGTTTTATTGCTGGCCGGCGGCTGCGCGACCCCGGATTTCTCCCGCTGGCCGGGAGCACAAACCGAGAGACATGCCGAAAGCCTCGCTAAAAACGGACAATTCCATGATGCAGCATCGGTTTATATCGGCCTCGGGGGAAAAGCTACTGGCCGGGAGCGTGATCGCCTGACACTGCTTGCCGTCGAGCAATGGCTTAACGCCGGTGACGCGCGTCGTGCCCGAAATGCATTGCGCGAAGTCCCGGCTCCCGTGTCCGGCGAATTACTATGGCTATGGAGCGCGAACGCTGCGGCGCTTGCTTTGTGGGATGGGCAGCCGGACAACGCCTTGAATTTGCTGGAACCGATGAGTCGCCTGGCACTGCCGACCTCATACCGGGCACGCGTCGAAGCCCTGCGCGCAGATGCCTGGTTTCAGAAACGCGATCCCTCTCATGCAATCAGGTTGCTCACACAGAGAGAAGCCTGGCTCGACGACGACGTCAGCATTCTCCTTAATCGCAAACGCCTCTGGCAGGGATTGCTCGTCAGCGACCTCGAGACTTTGAGATCAGCGGCCGAGATCGAAATCGATCCCGAGACTCAGGCCTGGCTGACACTTGGCGCGCTGGCTGCTTCCACCGGCCAGCAGGGTGTTGGCTGGTCCAACGGCGTCATACGCTGGCAAGAATACAATGTCGATCACCCGGCAATTGCCATCCTGTCGGAGCTCGAGCTGCCAGATAGTGATCTCCTGGATTTCCCGCGGCAGATTGCTTTGTTGCTGCCCTTATCCGGCAGCAATGCGACGGCGGGCAAGGCTATTCAGAACGGTTTCTTTGGCGCCTATTTCTCTGCCGTAGCGGGACTGCAGGATGCACAACAGATCCGCGTATATGACGTCAATGAAACCGGCGGTGCCAGGCAGGCTTACACCCTGGCTGTCGACGAGGGCGCAGAGTTCGTCGTCGGCCCCCTGTTGAGACGCAATGTGAACGACCTGGCGCGCGAACTCCTGCTGCCGGTGCCCGTACTGACGCTGAACTTTTTGCCGGACGATTACCTGGCGCCTCCGGGGCTATTTCAGTTTGCACTGGCGCCGGAAGACGAAGCGGCATCTGCTGCACGACGGGCGATGGCCGACGGCGACAAGCGCGCTGTCGCGCTCGTACCAAATAACGAGTGGGGGCGGCGTGTGTTGACCAGCTTCTCGACCGAACTCGAGGCGCTCGGCGGCACCCTGCTCGACTATCGAAGTTACCAGCCATCCAATCAGGATTTCTCAGTCGAAATAGAAGGTCTGATGGCGCTCTCGCAAAGCGTCAGTCGGTACCGCAGGCTACGGGCAAATATCGGCGGGCCTCTGCAGTTCGATCCGCGCCGGAGACAGGATGCGGACTTTGTCTTTCTGGCAGCCAGCGCGCCGGTCGGACGTATGATCAAATCGCAACTGAAATTCCACTATTCCGGTGAACTGTCCGTCTATTCGACATCATTCATATATTCGATGGATGGCCGGTCCAATGCCGATCTGAACGGCCTCATGTTCGCCGACACGCCATGGGTAATTTCTCCACATGCCTGGATTGCGGATCTGCCCGGACTTTACAGTGAATACTGGCCGGCTGAACGACGGCTGGGCCGGCTGCATGCCATGGGTTACGACGCCTACCACCTGGTCGCCCAATTGTTCGGTTCCCGCACCTCACCGATGGACGAAATGGACGGTGCGACAGGACGCCTGTATCTCGATTCCGATGGTCGTGTGCACCGACGGCTTGCCTGGGCTCAGTTCCAGCGCGGCGAACCGGTTGCGCTACCGCAAGTCAGTGAGTTCGAAACCGTGTTGCAGGAACTACGCGACGAGTCTGCGACAGATCCGGAGCGCAAATGGCAAGAACCGATACCGGATCGGTAGGCCGCCAGGCGGAAAAGCTTGCACTGGATCACCTCCGGGACAAGGGCCTTGAGGAAATTGCAACAAACTTTCGCTGTCGAATGGGGGAAATAGACCTCGTCATGCTGGATGGTGACTGCCTGGTTTTCGCCGAAGTGCGGTTTCGCAATCAGAAC
>JAZFPY010000262.1:0-2013 GCA_036444875.1 Woeseiaceae bacterium
TGTTGCATCGTTTCCCAGTCAGAGCGGGAACCCATGATAATTCCGATTTTCGCATTCATCGTCTGATTGTATCGTTAGACGGCACAGTTCTGTACCATCGTTGTCAATTCCGCATGCACCAGCCGGAAAATTTTTCTCTGGAGTGCGCGTCTGCCGGAATCAGCTGTGGTGGCGGCGTACTCGTTCAATAATAGAGAGAGACCCCTGTTTTCCCGGCCCGTCATATTAAAAAACTCATTCAGCCCCGGATATCCGCCTTGCACGATCCGGTCGCGCCATTCCTCGGCGCGCCGGAATATGTCCTTCGCCGTTCTTTCCTGGTGTTGGAACGCGTCAAGCGCACGACGAATCGGCTCCGGATCGATGTTACGCATCAACTTGCCGATAAGCTGACGCTGTCGACGCAATGCGCCGTGCGACTTCATTTTCGCGGCGGCGATAACAGCATCGAACAGATTTTCATCCAGGTCCATGCTGCGAAGTTGCTCTTCTGACAGCCTTAGCAATTGCTCGCCGAGCCCCTGCAACTCCAGGAATACCCGTTTTCTGGCGCTTTTGCTGGGCTTTGAGTTCGCCACCGGCTAAGCTACTGTCGCTCTTTCGCACATCGGGCCAGCCTAATAAAAACAAGGGGAAAAAGCACACAATGAGCGTGCCTGCCAGCCGAGCATCACTGGATCAATCTGACCTTGAAGACATTATTCAGCTCGTACTGGATGAGGCCCGAAGACAGGGTGCAGATCAGGCCGAGGCTGCCGCGAGTCACGACTACGGACTGAGCGCGACCGCCAGGCTGGGAAACGTCGAAAATCTCGAATACACGAATGATCGCGGTGTCGGCGTTACTGTCTATCACGATTCGAAGACAGGGAGCGCCAGTACATCCGATTTCAGTGATGGCGCACTGCGCGAAGCTGTCACCAAGGCCAGCACATTTGCAAAGTACACAGCCGTCGACGAGTGTGCCGGTCTCGCGGATGCGGAGCTCATGGCAAGCGACATACCGGATCTGGAGCTAGCCCATATCTGGCAGATTGACGCGGACGCCGCAATAAAGATTGCGATTACCTGTGAAGACTCCGCGCGCAACTACGACAAGCGTATAACGAATTCGGAGGGCGCAACGGTTGCGACGAGCAGCGGCGTTCGCGCCTATGGCAATACCCAAGGGTTCATCGGCAGCTATCCCAAGACCACCCACAGCATCAGCTGCAGCGTCATCGGTGAATCCGACGGTGATATGCAGCGTGATTATTATTACAGCGCTGCGCGCGATGCAAATGGGCTTGAAACAGCTGAGCAGATCGGTGAAACGGCTGCCAGACGGACCGTCGGAAGACTGGGTTCTCGCAAGATAAAAACAACCAGGGCACCCGTACTATATGCGCCCGAAATTGCGCGCGGGTTTATCGGCCACGCCATCGGCGCCATTGGCGGCGTTGCACAGTATCGTCGCGCTTCCTTCCTGCTCGGCGCGGCCGGCAAACAGATATTCCCTGACTTCTTGCAGATTCAGGAGCGGCCGCACATTCCGAAAGCCATGGCCAGCGCGCCCTATGATGCCGAGGGTGTTGCAACGTCGGATCGGGACATCGTCATTGACGGCGTGCTGCAGGGTTACATCCTCGGTTCCTATTCAGCGCGGCGCCTGGGCCTCAAAACAACCGGTAACGCCGGCGGTGCGCACAATCTCATCGTGCCCGGCAATGCGGATGACATGGCGTCGATCATGAAAACCATGAAATCCGGGCTCCTCGTACACGAATTAATCGGGCAGGGTGTGAATGCCGTTACCGGAGACTATTCGAGAGGGGCAGTAGGCTACTGGATCGAAAACGGTGAAATCGCCTATCCGGTTCACGAGGTCACCATCGCCGGCAACCTCAGCGAGCTCTATCAAAGAATAACTGCGATCGGCAACGATCAGGACGTTCGCGGTGCGTTACGTTGCGGCTCGTTACTCGTCGACGAGATGACCATCGCCGGCGCCTGAACCCTCGGCCCCATCCAGCA
>JAZFPY010000263.1:0-2899 GCA_036444875.1 Woeseiaceae bacterium
AAAGAGGGGCACCATTGCCAAAACCCAGGCCGACATCCGGCCTTCTGCCGAGTACGTCTTAACTTTACGTTGAAATCGAAACCGGCCACGAATAACGATCGAGATCTTTTCCAATATCTCTGCGAGATTGCCGCCCGTCTCTTTTTGCACGAGTATCGAAGTTACGAGCGCCATCACTGACACACTCGGCACCCGGGACAACAGGCCAAGAAACGCCCTTCGGACGTCGTTGCCGTAATTGATATCACCGAAGGTGAGCTCAAACTCTCCGGCCACCGGATCGTCCAATTCCTCCCCCACAAGTTTCAAGGCAGCACCCAGAGGATGCCCCGCCTTCAACGCCCGTTTCATTGTGTCTATAGCATCCGGCAATTGCTCCTCAAAGGTTTGCATGCGTTTGACACGATCCATGCTGATTTTCATGAAAGGTGAATATGCCGCCAGCAATGCGATGAAGACGGAAACCACAGGCGATCGAAAATAGGACCAACTGCCAAACAAGGCGGTGACCCCGATGCCGAGGGATATGAGAACCAGTCGGTATGCGAGAATCTTGCGCCCGGCCTGCTCGATACGCCTCGCCAGCGATTCCATAACAGGCAGAGATTCGAGTCGACGTTCGAGCGGTGACAGGCGGCGCAGGTATTTTTCGCGAAGTAACGACGAAAAAGCTTCGGCGTTGCCCGCGGCCTCTATTTCACTCATGCGCTTCTGAAGTCTCTTACGGGTCTTGGCGCTTTCGCCAAAGACCGGCACAACCAGACCCTGCATCAATAATACGACTGTGGCGAAGACCAGCACGATGAATATTTGCGCACCGCTAGACATTGTTTTTTCCACCCGTTTGCGACCAGTCCGGCTCAAAAACTTCTATGGGAAGGTCTATGCCGCGATAAGCCAGCCTCTTGAGAAATGAGGGTATGATGCCGGTGGCTCGAAGGCTGCCGAGAACATTGCCCTCTCCGTCTATTCCCTCGCGTTGAAAAGCGAACAGTTCCGACATGGTGATCACGTCGCCTTCCATGCCGTTTATTTCCTGCATGCTCACCAGCTTGCGTTTACCGTCCTCGAGTCGTGCGATCTGCAGCACGATGTTAATGGCCGAAGCGATCTGAGACCGTAACGCGTTGATGGGAAAGTTGATGCCGGTCATGCAAACCATGTTTTCGATACGACCGAGAGCGTCTCTCGGGGAGTTCGCATGGATGGTCGTCAGCGACCCGTCATGACCTGTGTTCATGGCCTGCAACATGTCGAATGCCTCGCCACCGCGCACCTCCCCTATGATGATTCGTTCGGGGCGCATACGGAGGCTGTTTCGAACCAGGTCCCGGGCAGTAACTTCGCCTTTACCCTCTATATTCGGTGGTCGGGTCTCCAGACGTACGACGTGTGGTTGTTGCAGTTGCAACTCGGCGGAATCTTCTATCGTTACGATCCGCTCGCAATCCGGTATGTCGCTTGACAGAATATTCAGTATCGTCGTCTTTCCTGCACCGGTGCCGCCGGAGACAAGGATATTCAGGCGCGCCTTGACAATGGCCGAGAGAACTTGAGCAACCTCCGCTGTCACCGTTTCCAACTCGAGCATGTGGTCCATCGACAGTAATTCGACGCCAAATCGACGGATCGACAACATTGCACCGTCAATAGCCAGCGGAGGAATTATTGCGTTCACTCGTGAGCCGTCAGCCAGTCTCGCGTCGACTATGGGCGACGACTCATCGATGCGTCGCCCCACCGCCGAGACAATGCGATCAATGGTGTTGAGCAGATGCGCGTGGTCTGTGAAACGGGCATTGGTCCGCTCAAGTTTGCCGTTGCGCTCGATATAGATAGTCTCGTAACCGTTGACCAGTATGTCGGAAATCGTGTGATCGGCGAGCAGGGGCTCCAAAGGCCCGAGCCCCATGACTTCGTCCTCGATGCGCTCGACAATGAGTTGCCGTTGTTTGCGGCTCAAGGGTGCGGACGCCTCGATAAGCAGCCGCTCGACGATTTCGCGAATTTCCTTGCGTGCCTTGTCGGTCTCGACGGTGTCGATGAGAGACAAATCGAGCACCGTAAGCAGATGCTCGTAGATGCGCTGCTTCCATTCTGTTTCCTGAGCCGTCATGGGACGGGTCCGGTCTGCTTCATCGACGGCGGTTGCGTTTAAATCCGTGTTAAAGCGAGTCTGTACGACCGTTGCCATCCGATTATCTCCTTAAGAAACTCGATAGCGCCCGCGTCAACAGGCTGTGCTCGGGCATGCTTGCACCGCCACCAAGTGCTGCCTGCAGCTTTCGTATGCCCTTCGTCAGGGCCGCATTCTTTGAGATCTCTGCAACCGGGATTCCTGAGTTAATAGCTTCGGTCGCGAGCCCGTAGTCATTGGGGATGGTGATCAGCTCATGCTGGAAAAGCGCTTTCCGCATGTCACGAAGCCCGATCGCTGCATTTTTCGAAAAGCGATTGACGACAACGGCAATTCGTTCTCTATGAATGCCGATTTCATCGGTGAGCAGCTGCAGTAATCGCGCACTGTCCTGTATGTGAGGCAAGGATTGCTGGACGACGAGGACGATCTTGTCGGCGCGATCGAAGAACAATTCCGTCATCGCATCCAGCCTGGTAGGCGCGTCGGCCACAATGTAGTCATTGATTGACAGATACGCCCCAAGCAGGGAACTGAGCTGCTCGACCGGCACTTCGTTTCGCGACACCAGGCGCTTCGACGGCGCCGCCAGCAATCGTAATCCGCTCGAATGTTCGCAGGTATATGCCTGCGCGGAGACTTCATCTGTCTCGTGAGCGACTTCGAGAGCTTGCAGGATCCCGATCTCAGGGGTGATATCGAGATAATGGCACAGTCCGCCGGACTGGAAATCGAGGTCAATCAGCGTTACCCGATGTGCGC
>JAZFPY010000264.1:0-3318 GCA_036444875.1 Woeseiaceae bacterium
TCGACACCGTGCAGCTGATTCACGTTCTTTGCTAAATCAACACCAACTCTACTAAGCTTCATAGCGGACTCCTCTTTTCCGTTGACTGGTGATAACGCATACCAGTCTGGCACTTAGATGCCGATTAGGGGAGGAGGAGTCCATTTACGGACATTCTAATTGCAGTGGAGAATCGACCGATATTAACTACGGCGTGTACCAGATCGGTGACGTATACGCTCTGTCGGTGACCGTCATACGCACTTCTTCCGGCATCGTGACGCCGAAGCGTTTAGCGTCGTAGGCGGTCCATCTTGGTGTCGGTATCTCGATCACACGCACATAGTAGAACGCCTTCTCATTCGGATTGAATTGCGGATCGACCCAATTCGCCATCATCAGAGCATCACCGATGGTGTTCGTATAAGTGGCGTTGGCGATGTCTACTGTGCTACCGACAGATTCACGCGCACGGCCATCGCTGCCGATGGTTCTGTCGTCAGATACGGCAATGTCGTACACACGTTCGTGCATCTCTCCATCGCCGTCCAACCAACCCTTTACGACCTGTACGCGATCGAGGTTGGCGCCGTCCGGGTCGCGCAATGCGCGGATCATGATCGTTGGCGATTTACCTGCCGGCGCGTTTGTTAAATCACCTCCCATCGGCACGCCGCGGCTGTAGCCCTGCGCTGCGAAATCAGGCCGGGCAACATCGTCCGCAGAAAAATCCCAGCCGGCGAAAACACGTACGGTTAGACGCGTGCCGGTCGTCGCATAGACTTCCTTTCGTGTCATCGCATCGAATAGTGACTCGCGGGTATTTTCTGTCGCCCAAACGGCGGCCAGACCGGACGCCGGGCTCTCCCAAGACAGTGCCGCGGGCGTACCGTCAGCGTTTCTTACAAAAGCGTCGTCAATGCGGTCGTCACTCGGCTGCAGCGCGGGCAGCTTGCCGTAGAAGTTTTCTTCCCGAGTTGTAGAAAGGCTGACGTGGTTGTCGGTGCTACCAATCATGCCAAACTTGAATGGGTTCACGCCGAGCTTATCCTCGTGCTTCAGCCCCAACTTCAATGCAGACCGTGCGTACTCGTATTGCAACATCGAGTCTTCTTTCGGCGTAATTGGCGAGCCGGCATTGCCGAAGTCCCAAGTCTCGTAATCGGCGAACTCGTCTTCCGGCGACAAGAATGGATGAGCTTCGCCATCGCCTTTCATCTGCGTGACTTCGAGTAGCGGCTCCCATCGGCTGCGCATCTCGGCGTAACCTTTGTTGATTCGTTTTCCGTTGCTCATCGTTTCGGCAAACATCACGCCATTACTGATGTTGCCATTGTGCGGTATGGCCAGTACTTGACCGCCCGTGGTTGTCTCGTAATTCGCGAGAGCATCCCAAAGGTCTTCCGGATGAATACTGTCGAAGGCTGAAAAAGGCAAGATCTGCTTCACCCGATTTGGGCCATCACGGAAGATAACCACCCGGTGCAAATTGTCGCCGCCTGGGGCCGAAGTCCACTCGTAACCGTTAAAGGCGGTGAATACGCCGGGTGCGTTGTACTCAGATGCGATATCTATGACGCGGTCCCAAATGTTTCGCTTGAGCTCGGCGTCCTTGAATCGTTCGTTACCCGTCGTAAAGTCGTCCATTATGGCGACTGCCGTCAGCCATGCGGCGTCACCACCTTGCGCTAGCGCTGCGGCCCATTCCTTGCCAACGTCCGTAGCGAGGAGTCGCGGGTTACCCGTGGTAAGCAATCCGGACAGGCCCAAGTACTCCGCATGATCGGAAACGACAAGGAAGTCCAGCGGTCGGACCAGTTTCACCCTTAGACCATTACTCGAAACTACTTCTTCGCCTCGTGCAAAACGAAACGATTTGTCTGGTCCAAGCGTGTTACCGAACATACCGGAATCCACGGAAAACGAGCTGTGATGATGTGTGTCACCAAAGAACACGCGTTGCGGATGGTATCGATCAACGTAGGGCGAATATTCCGGCGCTTTGTCTGGCATATCGTCACGGTCGACAGCAAATTCTTGGGCAAAGCCCGTGACAGCGAAGCAACTGAGCGATACGAAAACCAGGGACCTTATTCGGTATTTCATTGGTTGTTCTCCCCAATGTTTTATTTAATCCAGAGAATACACGACCAAAATGGCGGCACCAAGCGTCCGCTTTGGTTCGCAGGCCGACTTTCCCATCGCCGAGAATTTTGCAGGAGCCCGGGGAAGGAATAAATGGAATGTACCAGAAATAACGAGAGCGCAGTATCAAAAAACCGCAAATGCAGCTTCAATTTTTCTGGCGGGCCGGGGTGTGAACGTCCGCTTTGGGTCGTTTGCGGCCGTTCGTCATCGTATCAGCCCAATGGCCGCTATCGGGGGTAAAGCGGACGTTCGATCATGTCAGAAATTGTTGAAATGACAGGCCGTTTTCGGCCAGGAGCGGAAGTTCACAGTTTCCCATCTACCCCGATGTCAGCTATCGCAATTTGATTGTCTACGAACTCCCGTAAGGGCTTCTCAAAAGCATCCTTAACGACCCGCCATGTCTCTCGATTGGCTTGACGTCGATTCGAACTTTCGATTTTCTAGTCGTACTCCTCAAATTCAACATCGGTATTCGCGCCGGATTCGATTTCGTGCACGACGTAGACAACCGTCGTGCCCTGATACGACGGCTGGTACCAAATGCCACCGCAATAGTAGTAGGTCACACCGGCCCGAACCCGAGTCGTTGCACAGCCGTAGGGCAATGACGTCAGCCGCATATTCCGGTGGACGCGTCGCCGCCTGCGTCGCCGAGTGCGTCTGCCGACGCCAGCGACGCTGTTCGGGCTGGCAGGTCTACCGCGTTTCGCGAGTGCTGCAGTGGTCACAACGCCAGTCGCAAGCCCGAGTGCCGTGGCAAGAAGTGAATTCAAAAATCGCCGTCGTTGCATGTCACAACTCCTTAACGTTAGGGCTTCGGCAAAAAGCTGATTTTAGTCGCGCCCTCTGGCGGGACGAAACTCAAGGAGCCATCCGGAATATCTGGGTCGGTATCCCAGTGCATGAAAACAACGGTCCTCGGCGCCCCGCCTTCCCATTTCGCGCTTATGGCCATTTTTCCTGGTAGCGGTGGTCCCTCTGACGCGATCCATATTTGCACATCGACCTCCGCCGAACGAATCGCAACATGCTCAAAGACCTTTCCCCTTATCAAGCTCGTTCCCAAATGCTGAACTTCGCTCGCGCCCGCCAGCAGATTCTCCGCCACGTTTCTTGTCACAAAATCAAGCATGGGCGCGTCAATGCCGATTTCATTGATTGCGAAATCGACTGCCGCATCAATGTCCT
>JAZFPY010000265.1:0-9951 GCA_036444875.1 Woeseiaceae bacterium
AGGCGGCCGTGCGGCGGATCCGGTTCTACGATGTCTACGCTGGCAGCGCTCTGGGCGCGTTGTGGGCCGGCGCGCAGGACCCGATAGATGTTCTGGCGAGCACGGAGTCACTACAGAGGAACCTGGCCGAGGATCTGGACGCACTAGCACAACTCGCGGACTCGTACCAACAACTTCGGGGACAGGAGCGCTCACTTCATCGCTACGCCGAACTGCTGGTTCCGTTCAAGCGGGCGGCAGAGGCGAGAGAACGGCGTTTGTCCAACGTGGCTCAGGGTCTCGTGTCTCCATTTGCAGAACCTTACATCGCATACCGTATCGCCGAGGACTGGGAAACGATGCGCGGTAGCACGTTCGTCCTGTACTTCCATTGGGCGGTGCACCAAATTGTAGAGCAGGGCCTCGACAAGGTGCTGCAGAAAGTCGATGCTGCCGGAAACGCCTGGCGCCTTGACGAAGATATCCTGAATGTCTTGGTCGGTGGCGACAGTTTCCCGTTCATCGAAGATGCGCGATTCTACCTGAGGGCCGATCACATCAATTTTTCTGCGCGATTGAAATCGGCACGGGACAACTACGAACTTCTCACAATCGGACAACTCGAGCGAACCGGGCCCGTGGGCGTACAATATCGCATCGAGGCAATATTTCTTGATGGCATGCCGATTGATCCCAATGATCCAGATGTCCAACGGGAAATCTATCGGGGGCATCTTCTGGGCATTAATCTAGGCCCGCTGTTGACGGCGGACGCCGAGGTTGCCACCTTCGAACAACAAAATGGTTTCGTGCTTTTCAAATTCCAGTAAATTGATGATACAGGGGTAAGGCGATGACGATCGATTACAGCGCACATACTTCTTGGCCAATGAACCGAGCGCTGATTTTTGTAATTGCAGTTGTCTTGAGTTGCGGCGCATACGCAGGGACATCTCCCTATGCGGAGACTGTCATTCTGAATGGCAAGGTCATAACCGCGGATTCTGACGACCCGGACGAGGTGAGTTTCAAGGAAGCGATTGCGATCCAGGGCGACAGAATAATGGCGGTGGGCAGCAATGCAGAAATCAGAAAGCTTGTTGCCGACTGGACAGAAGTAATCGATGCCAAGGGCAACTCCGTAATTCCCGGGTTGATCGATACCCACAACCACATTTACGAGACGTCTACCGGTTTTCCCTGGGTGATCAGGTCCATACCTGAATTGCTCGTGATCCGCGTGCGAGGTGAGTCAATATCACAGATGGTCGAAATCATGGGGAAGGCCGTTCAGGCTCGGTCCCGGCAGATTTCCCGCGGCAAGTGGGTGCGCATCAGACTCGATCCTGCAAGCATGGCCGTGCAAGCGTTCGGAACTCACATCACCCGAGAAAGCCTCGATGGTTACGCCCCGAATCACCCGGTGTTCGTCCGCACTCGAGGTGGGTCTGTGCTCAATACTCGAGCGATAAAAGCGATCGAAGACTACTACGGCACCAAGCTTCCGGAAGGTTACTGGATGCAGGGTCGCGAAATTGGTTGGTCGGGCGAGTACACGGACTTTTCGCGCTGCACTTCGATCGACCTCATTGGTGCACAGGACGAGGCCACTTTTAACAAATATATCAAAGGTTATTTCGAGGTTATGCAGGCTAATGCTCAGATTGGAGTGACCACACACAAAAGCCACCTTCAGTGCGAGGGCGGTTTTAGTGCCTCATCTCATCTCGATCGAAACGATCTCATGCCAATAAGGATGGCGTGGGGTCATCGATGGATGCAACCATTCAATGACCGGATCGAGGAGACCTATCGACGCATCGGCGACTGGACCGGGTATGGATCAGATTTCCTGTGGAGTATTGGAAGCAGTGTGGGGGGGATTGACGCGGGCGGCGTAGGCTGGTGTACCTCGATGCCGGCGGACGATTCGATCAAGAGCCGTGAGCAGTGTCCTCCTTCGCCACCAGGTCTTTTTATTGAAGCGATAGAAGAGATCAACACCGTACCGAACAGGGCAAGGAGGACAGAGCATCTGACAACACTGGCTTTGCTCGCGGCTGAGGGCCGAATTAGTGGAATTCCCGGTTGGCATGTGTCGGGTGACGGAGCACTGGAGCTGTTGTTTCAGACATATCAAGCCGCCATGACCGATGAGCGGATTCGTGCCTTAAGAATTCAAAGCGATCATTGTCACACAGTGACGCAGGAACAGATTCAAATTGCTGCTCGTCTCAAGCACACATTCTCATGCGATGCGGCCGATACACCGACCAACGTTATTTTAGAAGGCTACGGCGAACAGTATCTGGCTATGAATGCGCCGGTTGCCAGCATGCTAAAAGCAGGCGTGAACACGGTCATTAGCGAGTACGGAATTCAGGGTGAACTCCGGTCGTCGCCCTTTGAAGATGGTGTGATGTGGCTGACGAGAAAGATCAATGGTGAAACCTGGGGAATTCCAGAGGAGGCAGTTCCAGATCGCATGACGCTTCTTCTAATGATGACGAGATATGGCGCTTATCCATTGTGGAAAGAAAACGACCTCGGCTCCATTGAAGCCGGAAAATTGGCCGATATTGTCATCCTGAACGGGGATTACATGGCGGGACCCAAAGAAGAGTTAGACAAGTTGACGTCCGTAATGACTTTTATCGGCGGCAAGGTAGCGTATGAAGCAATCGAGCTGAGGGGCAATATATTTCGCTTCAATACCGACACTGCCGATTGGACTGTGGAAATGAACACACCTACTTCTATCTGGCGGTGGCAGAAAGCGCCGGAAATTCCGCCGTTCCTGAATGGAGCCGGCGGTAATTGAGGTGCCAGGTGAGTAAGCATACCGGGATCGTCATATACCTCGTTTCGTTTTGTTTTGCGGCTCTGATGCCGGTGATTCCGTTGTGGGCGGAAGACGAGGATTTGGACAGCACGGTCTATTTGGTATTCGATCCCGAAACAGGTGAATTGATCACTGTTCAAGAACCATCAATTGCGTCGCGATATCATAATCCGCAGGATGCTGCCCCGACACACGGCGCGCAAGATCCGGCTGCCGCGTCATCTGAATCCGATCCGTTTCCCTTATTGCTTGGTGGCGCTGTCGCGCTCGGTTTGCTGGGAGGAGCTGTTGCCTGGATTCGAAAGAACAGACAACAACCATCGCCATAGGGATCAATCTCTATACCGATGCATGGGGGGTTCCGGGGGTTGCACGCAAGTGCTCTTGCGCAACATCTTTGTAAGCCTGGTCTCTCGGCAAGAGCACTGAGGCTGATCGAACTTTGTGCGTTTCCGGGTTGAGTCCAGGCGGCATCTCACCTTTTTCCTGCAAGTTGGTTACGGCTTTGAACAGTTTACGACGCGCCATCATGATGCCTTTATCTGTCGGCATCAGCATTTCCTTGGATCGGTCACAGATCGGTCCCATGCTTTCCTGCAGCGAAGCGTCCTGAATCGCAATGCCGTGGATACCACTGTATGCCAGCCCCGATTTCTGCGCTTCGCGATCCATAAGGTAGTCATTAGTCTTGTTGGCTAGCGGGATATAGGTGCCGGGCACATATTTACAGTGCACGCCCTGACCATCTTCCATTGACTCACGCTCGCTCTTCGTCAGATCACGTGCACCCGTATAGTCAAAACTCCACGTCCAGCAGCGCTCATCGTCAATGGGAATCCAGAAGTGCCCGTGCACCGGATGATCGCCACGAGGCGGCACCATCGTGAAACTCGGCATTAGCCAGGGCGTTATTCGCCAGTAATACTGTTCATCTTCCGCGTTACGTCGCGCGCCGATCAACAAGCCACCCGGGTGGTCGACCACCTCGAACACCGGCCTTTTGTCGGCAAGGTTATATTTGTTTCCGGCCGACCCCTTGAACAATGGATCGGTATTCAGATTTCCGCTATGCAAGAACGAAACATGACTTGAATCTATGCCACCTTCCATGGCCTGCAACCAGTTACATTCCTGCAGGCGCTTCGAAAGGAAACGCTGCTCCGGTTTCACCGTACAAATTTCGTATTCCGGCAATGGCGGTTGCTTTGCCGGATCTCCCATATAGGCCCAGAGAATGCCGCCTTTCTCAACCAGCGAATAGGCCTTCAGTTTGATCTTCTTGCAGGAGTTGCGCTCCGGTGGATCTGAGGGTACGTCTATACATTGACCGGTCACGTCGTATTTCCAGCCATGGTAAGAGCAACGCAACCCGCTTTCTTCGTTGCGGCCAAACCAGAGTGACACGCCACGATGAGCGCAGAATTCGTCCATCAGGCCAAGGCGGTTTTCAGAATCTCGAAATGCGATCAGCCGCTCAGACAACAATTGCACGCGCACCGGCGGGCAGTCGGGCTCCGGCAATTCCTCGCCAAGCAGCGCCGGATGCCAATAGCAGCGGAACAGATCACCCATAGGTGTACCTGGCCCGGTCTGAGTCAACAGGTCATTCTTTTCTTTTGTCAGCAACGGGTTAGCCTCGAATTTTTGCTATCATTTGGCGCCGACTGAAAGCCGGCCATGCAACAATTCTAATGCGCAAATCTTGTTTTGACGACAGATACTTTCCGAAGTTGAGGCACACAGCCTAAAACTCGCCACTGAAGTGGGGTAGTCCCAATTGCCAATAAGGTAGATATACCACAGCTTCAACAAATGAAGCGCGATGGGAAAAAGATCGTGGGCGTGGTCGTTTGGGACTACCAAATGGCTCGGATCATCGATCGAGCCGGGGTGGAAATCGTATCCGTCGGCGACTCGGTGGGAATTAACCTCTGGGGGCATCCTGACCTATTCGAAGTTACGATGGATCAGATGGTAACCATCGCCCAAGCGGTGGCCCGTGGCACAGAGCGCGCGCTGGTGAGCTGCGATTTTCCATACGGACCGCTGCAAGAGGGAACTGAGGCCGCAGTGAGTGCTGGTATCCGTCTGGTGAAAGAGGCCGATGTCGACATGATCAAGTTGGACGGGGCCGCGGATTATCCTGACGCAGTCACAGCGTTGACGGATGCCGACATACCCGTTTGGGCACAGTTCGGGATTACGCCGCAAACCGCACCACAGTACGGTATCGACTATTCCGCTCTCTCGACGGCCGGCGCGGAAGTGTCCCCAGATATGAAGGATCGTCTGATTGCCGAGGCTAAAATGCTTGAGGATGCCGGCGCCGCATTGCTCGATTTCACCAATTCGGGACCCGTCGTCGGGCCGGAGGTGGTCGCCGCCGTCTCGATCCCTGTAATCGGTGGCTTCGGCGGCGGGCCTTGGTTGGACGGTCGCGTACGCATGGCGCATGCCGCTATCGGTTATGGCGCCAAACACCTCGATGAAGAAATCGAGACCTACGCAAACGTGGCCCGTATCACACTCGATGCGATGACAGCCTACAGTGAAGACGTGCGTGCCGCTCGCCAGATCAAAGGCGGCATTCCTGTCAAGAAGTAGGAGACCACGCTTATGTCGACAGTATTCATAGACGGGATCAAAACGCATTACGAAGTCGTCGGCGATGGGCCGCCGGTCCTGATGTTTTCTCCAGGCGGTTTCGACGCAACACTCGATAAGTGGTCGACGCTCGGCGTTTATGCGCGAATCAAGCTGCTGGAGCATCTGCCGGCAAAATATCGTTGCATCATATTCGACCGTCGGGAGACGGGGAGCTCAGGCGGCCGCGTAGAGAAAATCACATGGGATCATTACGTGGCCCAGGGCAAAGGCTTGCTCGATCATCTTGGTATTGACAAGGCGCACCTGCTGGGAGGCTGCATGGGTTGCTGCCCGGTGACAGCTTTCGCCGTCAAATATCCAGAAGCAACGTTGAGCATGGTCCTTTACTGGCCCGTTGGCGGCGCACACTTTCGCATTAAGGGACACCGTCGTTTCGCCCAGCACCTGGCTTTGGTGGAACAGGAGGGTCTTGCGGGTGTTGTCGAGGCTGCGAAAACAAGTGATATGGGCTTCGGGAAAGATCCACGCATTGGCCCATGGGCACCCGTGATCCGCAACGATCCCGACTTCGCCGCGCAATACGCTGCGATGAATGTCGAGGATTACAAGCAGATCGTGGCAAGCCTGCCACGAACGCTCATCGACAGAGATACAGCGCCAGGCGCAGAGCCGGAAGACCTGATGGGTCTGGATATCCCGACGCTAATCGTCCCGGGCAAAGACAAATCGCATGCGACCTCTGCCGCACGCTATCTCGAGGAGTGTCTGCCGGCGTCCGAGTACTGGGACGTTTTGCCTGAGGAGCAGACCGAAGCGACTGCCCCGGCGAGGATAATCGAATTTCTCAACAGGGCTACGACAACAATTAGCTAGTGGATTTAGCCAGTAAGCTGTAGGGTCGAAGGCGCAAATACCGACTCGATTTCCGTTGGTTTTCTCAGGATCTCCTGGGTCGTCGCGTGCGCGATCAGGTTTTCTAATATCGCACGGTTAGGCGCGATTCCGTAGGGCAACGGGTCGCCCGCGATTTCCATCATCCTTATGTGGAGCTGGTCCTCACTGGCAGGTTTTTTGATCCGTCCTTCACGGAGACGCTCGAGATACAGATTCTTTGCTTCCGCAAAGGCATTAAACACAGCAGCGGCCATACCCGGATGGGCGTCAAGCACCTCGTCCCGGACAGCGATGAGGTGATTGATCGGGTAGTGCCCGCGGCTCTTGAACGCTGCGATTCCCGCCTCCAGTGCGTTCGGGATCAGCGGCTCGAGCTTGGCATCATCCGTCTTGATGTTAATCGCCGCGGCGAGTTCACCGGTGCCGAGCATTTGCTCGATCGTTTTCCCGGGCTCGATTGGCACCACATTCGGTGGGGGTTCGTAGTCTTGCACATGCTCGTCGCCGGACAGGACCCAGGTGATCTTGCTCAGATCGACGCCGTATTCTTCCTGTAGTATCCCGCGCGCCCAAACCCCGGTGGTTACCGTATAGCCCCGGTTCACACCGACACGTTTGCCCTCGAGCTCCTTGGGACTTCGCACGCCGAATTCTATGTTGTGAACGATTGCTCCGTGATGAAAGGCCCGCACCAGGAAGATTGGCAGGGCCGTGAGACGCACGCCGTGTTCGCGCGCGCAGAGGTAAGTCGTCAGCGCCATTTCGCAGACATCGAATTCGAGCTCTCGTACCATACGGCGAAACGCGTGCACGAGCATTGGCACTTCCTCAAAATCAAATCTGAAACCCGCCGGCGCGACGGTGCCATCCTTCAATGCGGCGTTATTTCCCCGTGTGCGGGTCACGGTCTTCAATGCCGTTTCGGCCATGTCAGTCCTCCATATGCGGCTGATGATGGATGCGCTCCTGACGGCGCGAACTTTCCGGTGCGTCTCTGAAGACAAGCGATTTGATCGTGACGGGTACCGTCCGGGAAGGCAATCTCATGCGGCCGAGGTCGACGTAATCGAAATCCCACAGCGCCAGGCCGTCGATGACCAGTACTTCGTTATCGATTCCGGAATCTTCGCGCAGTATGGCACCGAGATTCATCGCAATGTCGGCATCGAGAATCACGTAGATCGGCTTGCCGCGAGTGATTCGTTCAGCCGCAGCGCGCCGAATGGCCTCGGCAAGCGCCTCGATGCGTCGAAACTCGGGACTTCCCTCCCAGTGAAAGGCGAGGACGATATCGGCGTCCGTGCCGTCGAGATCGAACATCTCCATATGCCGGCGGATCGCGCCGGCTAAACGGTCCACGTCGAAGTTCTCCGTGAAATCGAAGTCGGGGCGAACGACCTGGATGTTACGCCGCGGGAGGAGGGCTTCAGGGTCGCTGATATACACGGTGTTGCCGCTCAGCTGGGCGGTGAATTCCGAGCCGCCGAGCGCGGTCGAGCGGATGCCCTGGCTGTCCAGCAGCAGCGTCCAGGGTAGTTCACCGGAATCGACCCGCCGGCGCAGCGCTTGGCCGAGCCGCCGGCCGAGGTCGCCGAAATCGCGGTTCTCGCGGTCATAGAAGAACTCGGCAACGCCGCCGGAGAATACGACGCTGTCGATTCCTTTTAAATCTGCGATCGGATCGGTCAGGTAGAGATCCATCACGTCGGGCGTGGGCTCGGTCAGCGCCATCACCAGATCATTCGCCATGGACTCTGCGACGGAGTCGAGTTCTGTATCGGTGACCGCATCACCAACGCGCCATGTCAAACCGGCCCGCGCGGCGTGGGTCTTGCCTGCAGGGTCCAGGCGCTCGATCTTCGCGTTGACATCGACGGCCAGCAGGCGTGCACCGATGTGGATTGCGGCCGTGGACAAGACTTTGCCGGTGTCGATGACGCTGAGTTTAGTGGTGCCACCGCCAATATCGATGTTCAGTATTCGTTCGCCACGATCATACGAGGCCTGCACGGCGCCGGAGCCGTGAGCCGCCAGCATCGCTTCCATGTGATGGCCGGCGGTCGCGCAGACCAGTTCCCCGCATTTTTCCGAGAGGATTCGGGTAATGCGCTCCGCGTTATGTCGACGCAGCGCTTCCCCGGTCAGGATGACGACGCCGGTGTCGATGTCGTTCGGATGCAATCCCGCCGATTGGTAGGCTTCGTCGATCAGGGTTCCGAGGGCCCTCTCGTCGATATGCGATTCGCTGCGGTAAGGCGTGAGGCTGATGGGCGACTCGAATAGAGTTTCTCGTGCGACCACCAGATAACGAGTCGACAAGTCAACTGCCTGGCGCCGCAGATGCATACGCGAGAACAGGATCTGAGTACCTGCCGATCCGATATCGATGCAGACACTCCACAACGTAACGTTATCCCGCTGCCATAGAGGGTGATCCTCGATTGGCCCCTCGAAGTTCGGACCGACGTGATGGCCATCCGGTGTGTGATCGGGATCCGGGTGGTAATGGTGCAACTGCTTTTTCTTTGACTCGGTATCGTGGGACATTGGGCCGGGCAGTAATGGTGTGATGAATATAGCTGCTATGATACTCGCAGAAAACTACAGCCTGCTTGCGCGTTGGCAGCCGCGCACCGAAAAATCGTCAGGAGGGAGCATTGAAGGCGGACAATAGCAGGAAGCTCGCACTAAGACTCGCCGTTGTTGCGGCAGTCCTCTGTCCGATCCTCGGCTGGGTCCAGGGCCCTTTTCCAACGGGACAAGCCAGAGATACTGTGGTGATGATCTGTAGTCAATGTCACGCTTTGACCCGCATTACCGATAGCAAATTGAACGCTGAGGAATGGGAGCTCACGCTTTATGACATGATTGCCCGAGGGGCACCGCTGCATGCGGAGGACCTGGATATTGTGAGGAAGTACTTAATCGAAAACTTCGCGATCGACGAGAGGTAAATTCTGTTTCGCTTTACCGAATAACCGCAGTAATGCGGTGAATCGGCTATCGGCGGAAACAAAATCGAGGAGGAAACCCAATGCGTGACTTGATCGGAAATCTCTTGAGCGCAAGGATTTCGAGACGCGGGTTTGTCGGCGGAATGTTGGCGGCGAGCTTTAGCACTGCGGCCGCCGAGTCCGCTCTTCAGTCGGTCGCTCCGTTGATTCCCGGGTCCGATATTCGGCCGGACTTAACCCGCTCGGTGACCGGCACGGGAGCCGATTTGCTGGTGGAACAAGTGCTCGAGACCGGTGCCCGGTACTTATTCGTCTCCAACGGCTCTGGCCTCGGCCCCGTCTGCGATTCTTTGGTCGACCATCCGCAGCTTCAGCTGATTCAGGCGACTCACGAAGGTCAGCTTGTCGCGATTGCTGATGGCTATGCGAAAGCCTCAGGGGAAACTGCCTTCGGTATGTTCAGCCGGGTCGGGCTGCCACACGCTTCGTCCAACATGTATAACGCGATGAAGGACAGGACGCCGCTGGTGCTATTCAGCGATCACGCGGACCCGGACCGAGAGGGCACGGACAGCCACGAGGACCTTGACGACTGGCTCACAGCGGTTGAGCCGTATACCAAATGGCGGTGGAAGGTTCACGAACCCGAACGGCTTCCCGAGTGGGTCCGCAAGG
>JAZFPY010000266.1:0-4065 GCA_036444875.1 Woeseiaceae bacterium
TAGTCAGGGCAACCAGTTCGCGAATTGGCCGATCAGTGCCTATGGCAAGAGCCTGACCACAACGATGGGCGGGGATAACGCGCTGCGCCGCGCCGCGGTGCTGGCAATGCGGGACGCTGCGGCATTGATCATCATGCAGATGGACAAAGCGACTGGCATCAGCAGCCTCAACCGTGAAACACTATCCAAGGTCGCAGCAAGCCCGGAACCTGCAATGCCAGAATCGGCATTGCCGGAAACCGCACCGGAAGAATCGCAGACGACCGCATCGGAGGACACGACAGATGAAACGCGTTAAACGCAAGAGTGATCAAATCGACAGACTCGGACAGCTGCTGCTTTTGATCCTGCCGTGCATTGTTGTGAGTGCCTGCACCACGGCGCGAGTTGAAGACGTCAGGGTGACCGCCACAGGTATACTTGACGGCGAAGGCGTGGTGCTCATGGCAAGAAGCTATCACCTCGGCAACGAAACCGAGGCGAAGTTCACCAAATGTGTTGGGGAGGCGCTTGGTCGTGGTGCTTCCGCTTTGCGAGTCGTACCGACTACTGAATTTGTCGATTCCCTCTTCCCCTGGTTCGAGCCACGGACCGCACCGTCTGATACCAAGGGGCTTCCTGATCTGCTGGCGCGGCCGGGCGTCGCGCACAGGATTGCCGCGAAGGGCGTGCGTTACGTGATCTGGCTTGATGGCGATACTGAAAGGGTCGCAGGTGGCGGTAGCCTGTCATGTGCAGCAGGTCCGGGTGGTGGCGGCTGCTTCGGTTTTGCCTGGTGGCAAAATGATTCAAAATACGACGCTGCCGTCTGGGATCTAACTGCGCTGGAATCGGCCGGCACAGTCAGCACGGACGTCAGTGGCACATCCTTTCTCCCGGCAATTGTTATTCCGATTCCGCTGATCGCGCGCACTCGGGCGAAGGCCTGCAAAGGGCTTGCCGATCAGCTGAAGGCGTTTATCGTCACCGACGAATTTGCCTGACCCGTCAGCCGATCAAATCGGCTCATCGATTGCCAATTCGCAATATCCAGCTTATGGCTATGGCCATGGCTATTGCGGACGTCCCCCACGTACGAATGTTTTTCGGTAATAACCGGAGTCCAGCTCTTCGATTGTGACTTCCCTGCCGGTCGATGGTGCGTGCACGAATCGGCGGCGGCCGAGATAGAGGCCAACATGAGAAACCTTGCCGTCGATATCAAAAAACAGCAGGTCCCCTACGCGTAGGTTTTGCGCGGCGACCGGCTGTAAGCTACGCCACTGGGCCCCGGTGGTTCTCGGGATCGCTCTGCCGGCTTTTGCATAGGCGTACTGTACAAGGCCGCTGCAATCAAAACCGTCGGTCGTGCTGCCACCGTATCGATACGGCACACCGAGCTGCCTGACCGCCACAACGGCTGCCTGCTCACCGACGGAGAGTCGTTTTGCCGGTTTCTCATGACGCGACATAAGCTCGCCGGCACCACCAGTTGCCGGTTTTTCGTAGGTCCGGGTCTCCTGCGACGAGCAAGCGCAAAGCACGCAGCCGATCAAGACGGCTCCGCTAATGTTTCCAAGAATCCTGGCTGCCTGCGATATCATGTCACTCACCCATGCGCAGACAGTAACGTGAACAGCCTGAACTCGACATGAACTGCATCTCAGGAACTCAGACTCAGACGAAGGACCACAGCCATCTATCCGGTTTCGCCGGTTTTGGGCGCTGGACGGTGGCAGGGCTGCTTGCAATTCTTGCAGGCGCGTTCGTTGCCGCGTGCAGCGCCCCGGCAGCCGAGTCAGGGGCATCACAAGCGATGAAGGAGCGCATTTACGGCGTTGACTATCGGGTCAGGCCGGATATATCGAGAGGCGGCGCCTATGTAAAACTCAGGATCTCCCAGAGCGACAGATTGCTACGCGAACTGAGCATGCCGCTGGGGGAGAACATGATCAGCGACATTGGCGGTGATGGGCAGATCTCGATTGACGATGATCGAATTCGCTGGGTGCCACCGGCCGATGGCGGTGAATTACGCTGGTTCGCGACAATCAATCACCTGAGAGGCAGCAATAGCTACGACGCTTTCATCGGCGCTGACTGGGCGCTTTTCAGGGCTGAAGACGTGATCCCACCGACGGCGACAAGAACGCTGAAACGATCGGTAAGCAGAACCCGACTCATGTTTGACTTGCCTGACGGTTGGTCTGCGGTAACCGAGTACTTCAGGCGATCGAATGTTTTCAATGTCTCCAATCCCGACCGGCGCTTCGACCGACCGACTGGCTGGATCATCCTTGGAGAACTTGGCGTAAGACACGAGAATATTGCCGGCATCCGGGTAATCGTCGCTGCACCTGTGGATCAGGCTTTCAGGCGAATGGACACTCTGGCAATGCTTAACTGGACGTTGCCCGATCTTGTCCGCCTGCTTCCCGGTTTTCCAAAACGGCTGACTATTGTCGGTGCCGGCGAGCCAATGTGGCGCGGAGGCTTGTCGGCGCCACGATCATTTTACGTGCATGCGGATCGCCCGCTAATCAGTGAAAACGGCACGAGTACAATCATGCATGAAACAATTCATATCGGGCTTGGCGCCAGCGCAGTGACAGGTGCCGACTGGATCGTCGAAGGGCTGGCGGAATACTACAGCCTTGAAATCCTGAGGCGCAGCGGGACGATCAGCGAAAAACGATACCGGACAGCATTTTCGAAGCTCGAAAGCTGGGGCAAAGGCGCAAAATCATTGTGCGCTGATCCATCGACCGGCGAAGTCACCGCTCGCGCGGTAACGATACTGGCAGGACTCAACGATGAAATCAGAAGAAAGAGTGATCGAAAACACAATCTCGACGACGTCATGCGCAGATTAGCCGGTTCTCAGGACAAGGTATCCATACGACTATTACGCAAAATTGTCGCGGATCTTGCAGGCAGCGAAAGTGAAGTATTGAGCGACAAAGACCTGAACAACTGCGAAAATTAGCAGTACGCAAAAAGACTAAAATTGTCCATGGACAGACAACACGATCTTGAGCTGATACTGCGTTCCCGAACACCGATAGTGGTGATAGAGACCCGCGACGAATCGCGCATGCTGAAATTATTGATGTCAATAACGACAGCTCGTGCCAAAGATCGTTACCTGCCTCTATTTCGCTGGACCGTAACTGATGGCCTGCAACGTCTCGATATATCGCTTGAACCTCAGTTGCATAACTCGGAACCGGGGGCGGTGCTTCGGCACATCAGGGCAGTCAAAACGCCGGGCGTTTATGTCCTTCTTGATTTTCATCCGTACCTGGAAGACCCGGTAATCGTCCGATTGCTCAAAGACATTTGCATTCGATTCAACGAAGTTACGAGACACCTGATTCTCGTAAGTCACCGCGTATCTCTACCGGTTGAACTCGAAAGCTTCGTTGCGCGCTTCGACATGGCATTGCCGACGGACAAGGAACGCGAGGGGATCATCAAACGGATCGCCGCCGAATGGGCGCTCGAGAACCCCGGCTCCCAGGTCCAGGTTGATCCCAAAGCATATCGTCTGCTGATACAGAACCTTGCCGGTTTGACCGATGCCGATACCGAAAAACTGGCGAGAAACGCTATTTTCTTCGATGGCGCAATTACGAAAAGCGATTTGCCTGGGGTAATGCAGGCCAAATACGAGTTATTGAATCGCGGCGGCATATTGCAGTTTGAGTACGACACCGCAAGCTTCAGCGATGTCGGCGGGCTGGCAAAATTGAAGGACTGGCTCTCGAAGAGAAAAGCGGCGTTCCTGGACAGCGAAAATGCCCGCCATCTCGACTCGCCGAAAGGAATTCTGCTTATCGGCGTGCAAGGTTGCGGAAAAAGCCTTGCGGCCAAAGCCACGGCGGGTGTATTCGGCGCACCGCTACTGCGCCTCGACTTCGGTGCCTTGTACAACAAGTATCATGGAGAGACAGAGCGTAATTTGCGCGAATCTCTAAAAACGGCCGACGTGATGGCGCCCTGCGTCCTGTGGATCGACGAAATCGAGAAAGGCCTCGCCGGACGAGGTGGTGAAACCGGGACTGCGCAACGGGTCCTGGGGAGCTT
>JAZFPY010000267.1:0-3125 GCA_036444875.1 Woeseiaceae bacterium
ATCCGCAGGAACCCGGGTTCGAACTGTTCACCCTTGCTGATGTTAACGGGCACGATTCGGTACGGAATTCCGGTTTCTTCCAGGAACGTAAGTACCTTGTAACCGTTGGGTGTCGTCCAGAAATAAAAGTCGATCATCGTTGCAACCTCCGTTTTTGACTTCCTCCAGATTCGTCCTGCTGGCGAGCGCGAAGCTGTGTCACGCTTTCATCGCCCACGCCCCAGTTGTCGGCATCGACTTCGTCAATAACAACGTAGGTCGTGCTGGGATCCTTATTCAAAACTTTCTGGAGCAGCTGTGACGTACCGCTGATCAATTGCTTTTTCTGTTCAATGGTTACACCTTCGTCCGTGACTTTGATATTCACGTAAGGCATTTGCGAACTCCTTGTGTAAGCATTACTGAAATAATCTTCGGTGCTATCATCGGTGATCGGCCTGGTATCAGGCCCGTCCCGGTACATAACCGCCATCAACGGTTAACGTTGAGCCAGTGGTAAATTCTGCGGTCGCCAGGTAAATGATGGCGTCGGTTATTTCTTCCACTTCACCGACTCGATTCATCAACGCAATACCACCAAAAGAATCAACGTCTGCATCACCGTAAATCGGTGTTCTGATGATGCCGGGAGCGACGGTGTTGATTCGAATGTTGTCGGCCGCCAGTTCACTGGCAAGACTGGTGGTCAAGGTGTGCATTGCCGCTTTGGTTGCGACAGCCGCGCTCGCCGGAATGGCTGCCATTGTGTGCATGAGTTGCACGGTGCCGACATTGACGATGCTGCCGCCACCGTGTTTCTTCATCTGTCGGACGGCTGACTGAGTTACGAAGTACGTCCCTTTCAGGTTGATGTGAATATACCGGTCAAGTTCCTCTTCGGTACTCTCCAGGAACGGCTTCAATCCGAAAATCCCAGCGTTATTAACAAGCACGTCGGCGCTGCCGAATTTCTCCACCGCCCTGGCAACCAGTTTCTCGCCGGTTTCCTTGTCGCCGATATCGCCGGCCACCGCCGTGACTTTGCCGTTGCCACCCAGGTATTTGACGGCGTCTGCAAGTTTGCCCTCATCTCGCCCATTCAGGACAACGTTCGAACCCCTCTCCAGGAATCCTCTTGCTGCGTCCAGGCCAATGCCGCTCGATCCGCCAGTGATTAGTACAGTGTTTGCGTTTGTAGTCATGATCAGGTTCCTCTTCGATAAATGAATCAAGTGTTCGTGCGAGCAGGGCAGCAGCCGTGCTTGCAATGGTTACCATTTTTCGCCAAAAGGACGAATCTCAACGTCGAAAGACCATGTCGAACGCGGTTGTTGCGCGACGTGAAAAACCTCGTCGGCGATATCCGTCGGGAAACTAAAGAAGTCGTCCGGTTTGTCGTGATTGAATACGTTCCGCGTCCACGGCGTATCGATAGCGGCATCGATCGTGATGTAAGCGACATGAATACCCTTGGGCCCCAGGTCTCGAGCAAGAGCCTGGGCGAGTATTCGTTGCGCGGCCTTGGTCGGTGCAAACGCGGCATACGTCGGTATGCCGCGTAGCGCAGCGGTATTGCCGGTCACCAGGATCGCGCCACTTCCGGCATCGACCATTGCGGGGGCAAGCTCTCGCGCCAGGAAGTAAAGCGCCGTCGTATTTACGCGGAAGTTGTGTTCGAGTTCCTGCCAGTCGGCCTCCAAAAAAGTCTTGAACGATGCCGCTACGGCATTGTGAATCAAAACAGTCGGGTTACCCATGTTTGCGCGAATCTGTTGAACGATCGCGGCAAGCATGTCGAGATCGCTGATGTCGCAGACGTAGGCGCGGCTACCCTCGACTTCACGTTGCAGTGCCTCGAGGCGCTCCGTGTTTCGGGCGATCATCGCCACTTGGTAGCCACCCCTGGCAAACCGGCGCGCCAATGCGGCGCCGGTGCCTTCGCCTACGCCAGTCACTATGCAAATGGGCTTGGGCATGTCAGGCACCCTTGTCCGCGGTGACCAGCGACAATTCGTTTGTGTCTATGTTGTAAAGGTAGCCGTAGATATCGACGTCTTTCGGCGTGCCCGTGGATTCCCTTACCAGCCGGGTGTCGTGATTCAGTGATTCGACGTAGTCAGAGATGGCGACACTCTGTCGCTCATAGGTCTCGGATATGTCGCTGCCGTGCTCATGCCGGTAGGCATCGATAATGCCGTCAACCGTGTACGAGGTAGCGCCGCATTGAGTGTGATGGACTATGACAATGTTTTCGATGCCGAACAGATGCTGCGCCACGGTGATCGAGCGCAACGCGTCAACCGCGCGTCCACCTGCAACGACGACCTCGAACATCGAAGTCGTCGAAGCAACCTTATTGCCCTGTGCATCCGTAATGACATTGCCCGGGTAGACTTCGTCGAACTCTCTGGCGACAGCGGCCGGGACGCCTGTGGCACGCGGGTCGTAGCAGTAGATCACGACGGTTTTCAGGGGCACCGCCATGGCGAACTCTTTTCTGACGATCGCTTCGTCGTAGCCCGGGTGTTTCGAAAAGACGTAGCGGTCAAAATTTTGCGTGCTTAGGTTCATCATTTTGCTCCTTTGGCGCTGAAACGCTCGATCAGGCGGCCGACTTCTTTAGTGGTCGCCACGCGCGGCTCGAGAACGCGTCGTCTAGCGGCGTCTCGGCCATATTGGATGCGTAATTGCTCAAGGTTTTGAGGCTTGCCGCCAGAACCACTTCGAGTACCTGAGCCTGGCTAAAGCCAGCCGAGCGGAACGCAGCGACATCATCTTCGGACAGCCAGCCACGCTTCTCGATAAGCGATGCAGCGAATGTGCGCAACGCTTCGAGCTTTTCATCGGCAATGGGCTTGTCGTTGCGAATTGCCTGAATCACATCAGCGGGCACTTTTTGTATCGACGCGATGACTGAGTGTGAGGCCATGCAGTAGTCACATTCGTTGATGCGGCTTACGGACAGGATGGCGACCTGACGCTCGACGGGACTCAGCGAGCTCTTGTCGAAAATCTTCGAAAGTGTCAGATACGCTTCGACAACCGCTGGCGATTCCGCGAGAACACCGATCAGGTTCGGCACAAAGCCAAACGCCTGCTGTGCCCCTTGCAGAAAAGCCACCGACTGTTCCGGTGCCGTGTCAACT
>JAZFPY010000268.1:0-9180 GCA_036444875.1 Woeseiaceae bacterium
AGCACAGATAGGCATCGGCTCAGGTTGCTATAATCGTCTGCAAAACAATGCGAGCGTGGTGATATCGGTGAGAGCCAGAGCAGGAACAGTCGATCAGAATCTTATTCAGGCAAATTCGCAACGCAGATACGAGGTCCGTCGCGACGACATTCCTCTCTCCTGCCCGATGCCTGGCATGTATCTGTGGAATTCCCATCCAAAAGTCTATTTGCCCATCGAGGAAACCGGTGAGGCCAAGTGCCCGTATTGCGGGGCGGTGTATATCCTTGCCGACTCGGCTGACTAGGCCGATTTCTCTTTAATTGTAAGGAATTGGCGCCTAAATGTGCCGAACATCAGCGAAGTGCCCGGATCGCGCTCGATTTGCCGATGACAGCAACGTAAGCTGATATTCGGCCTGTAGGACCAGTTTAAGGGCTCTAAAAGGCGCTAAATATCTCTAAATGTTGCAAAAATAGCCGAATTCCCGCGAATGCGATAACGCTGGAATGCGGGTTTTACCGCAAATGACGTTAAAATCTAGAAAAATCACTAAAAAACCTCGAAATGAGCCGAAAACCGCCAAAGCATTCATTTTGGACGAAATCTTCTGAGGATCGGTAAACTTGAACGAAAGTGTCCTGCAGACTGGCAACGGCTCCATCCTTTTTGACAGGGATATTTTCGGACAAATCTCCGATGCCGAATTCACTGCTGCGGGCTGGCCGGCCTGTTCCCCGGTCACGGGCCGGCTTCGGTCTTCCGGCCGCGGCAATACCATGATTGTGAAAGGCGATCAGGGCGAATTCGTTTTGCGCCACTTCATCCGCGGCGGGCTGATCGGCCGACTCATTGCAGACAGGTATTTTTGGCTAGGTGAAGATGCGACGCGCGGGTTCGGCGAGTGGCATTTGTTATCGAAGCTCTCGGCCATGGGATTACCGGTGCCGCGGCCGGCTGCGGCCCGTTATATTCGCTCAGGCCTGACCTATAAAGCGGATCTGCTGACGGTCCTCATCGCTGACGTACTATCATTGTCGGATCGAATTGCAATACGGTCGCACACGAAAGAATTCTGGCAAAAGCTGGGCAGAGACATCGCAGCCTTTCACAAAGCGGGCGTCTTCCATGCTGACCTGACTGCCTACAACATTCAGATCGACAAGAACGACAAGCTCTGGCTGGTGGATTTCGATCGTGGCAGATTACGCCAGCCGGGGTCATGGCAACAAAAAAACCTCGCCCGGCTGCACAGATCGCTGCAGAAGATCAAGCGGCTGGATCCTGAATTGCATTATTCCGAGACTAACTGGGAGCAGATTCTCGACGGTTATTTCAGCTCATCCAGGTTCGCATAAGCGTCAGGCAACGGTTCCGGCCTGCCTTTGAATTTGCGGTAGGTCCAAATGTACTGCTCCGGACAACGGCGAATTTGCTCTTCAAGAATCGCAACATACTGCTTTGTGTCTTCCACAGGATCGTCGCTCGGAAAATTTTCCATCGGTGGCAGGATCGTCATGAGGTAGCCGCCCTCGGGAAGACGGCAGACGAACCAGGGTATTGCGACTGCTTTGCCGAGTTTTGCCAGTTTGGATGTGGCTGTATTGGTCATCGCCGGCTCGCCGAAGAACGTGATCAGCACGGATTGTTTGCTGCGGACCGACTGATCAGGGGCAAACCAAAGGGCCACACCCGACCGGAGGCTGCGAACCATGCTTCGCACATCGCTGCTTGCAATCGTACTTTCCGCCATGCGCTCGCGGGTCGTTCGCAGGATTTCGATCAGGAACTTGTTGGGATGCTGCTGAAACACCGCGTCGATACGGGGACAAATGTGCTGCATGATGCGTCCACTTAACTCCAGGGACGTAAAGTGTCCGGTCAGCAGAATAACGCGTTTGCCTTGCTGCAGGGCCGTCGTCAGATGCTCTGCTCCGTCGATTCGACTCATTGCAGCAATTTTCTCACGCGACGCCCAGCGGGCGAGACCAAGCTCCATCAAGGATGCGCCAATTGATTCGTAATGTGCCAGTACAAGGGCATCCCGCTCATCCGGGGTCAGCTCGGGAAAGCAAAGTTCGATGTTCCGCCGGGCTGTCGCCCGCCGCTTGATATCGAAACGGTGCAGCAGTCGGCCGACAGACTTAAAAAAACGCAAGCGCACATGGTACGGCAGCAAAAAACTCAGGCGAAGCAATCCCAGAATGAGCCAGAGGTACCAGGTGTTCGGCGTCCAGAAGTGATATAGCGGTTTACGTTTGTCTGCCATTATGAGTATTGGTGTACGGGCCTCTTTTTTGACGCGAGTTTAAAGGAAAAAACGGCAAAAGGGGTCGAACCGCTAAGGGGCCCTAACGGTTCGACCCCTTATTCCTCTATTTCCCATCGTAGGGGGACGGCTCGGCCTTGAAGCGGCGGTGAATCCAGTAATATTGCTCCGGCGCCTGACGAACCTGTTCCTCAATCAAGGTATTGATCCGGCTTGCATCCGTCAGCGCATCGCCCGATGGAAAACCGGTCAAGGGTGTACCGATTTCGATCCGGTATCCCGAAAGGTCAGGCTTCCGCAGCCACAGCAGTGGCAACACGGCGGCAGCGGTTTTTTGCGCGATTTGCGCCACATTGATCGATGTCGGCGCCGGGACAGCAAAAAAGGGTACCATCACTTTGTTGCGGGCAGTCGTCGCCTGATCGACTGTAATGAGAATTGCCCGGTTTGCCTTCAGGCCTTTGATGACCTGGCGAAAACTCTTTTTCGGTATTGCTTTTCCGACGCCGCGCCGGCGCCCTGCGTACACGATGGAATTGATTTCCGGATTACTGAAAGGTCGAAACACAACATCGAAATCCACGACGAGCGCGAGCAGTCGCCCGGCCAGTTCCATCGAAGTAAAATGACCAGCAATCAGAATTACGCCGTGCCCCCTTGCGAGGGCAGCCTGCAAATTGTCCATGCCACCAATTCGCGCCAGGTCACGAAGCCGTTCGTCGGAGGCCCAATACGCAAGTCCGGATTCGAAAAGTCCACGGCCAAGTGAACAGAAATGGGCGCGAAGGAGTTTTTGCCGTTCAGCGATTGTCATCTCGGGAAAGCAGAGCTCGAGATTTCGCGCAGCGATCGCCCGTCGCTTACGCGCAAAATGAAAAACAAATCGGCCGGCGAGGCGCCCTAAGCTCATCTGTACGCCGTACGGAAACTTGCTGGACACTCTTAGGCATGCCAGCAGCAGTTGCACGCCCAGCTTAGCCGAGCGCCGCTTGATCAAGTGTGCAGACTCATGGTCGGTGTGTTGCTTGTACGGTATTTCTGGGTCTTATTCTGACATACCGTCAACGTAGTCGTCGCTACCAGACTCATCAGCGAGCGGATCGTCGGCGCCGGATTCGTTGGCCGGAGTTTCATCCGTTTGTATGCCGACGTGAAATACCGCAAACCCGGGCATGACCACCTGGTTGCGCGCCATGCCAATGATGCGGCCCGAGTACGGCGAATACAGTCTGCTGCTGGCGTTATTCATCGGGTCTGTGATCGTTCCGAGCAGGTCGCCCTGTCTTACCGTGCTGCCGAGGCTGACATCGGCCAAAAGAATACCGCCGCGATTTGCTCGTATCCAGGTTGACCGGTAATAGACGGGTTCCGGATCACCCCACAGTCTCATCTTCTTGACCATGCCGAGCGTATGAAGAAGTGTCTCGATGCCTTTTACACCGTGCTTGACTTCCTTGAGTTCAAGCTGTGACGGTCCGCCGGCTTCGAGTGTTACGGCAGGGATGCCGGCCGAGGTTGCAGCATATCGCAGAGTACCCTTGGCCGGACTGCTGTGAAGAATGACCGTGGCGCCGAAACCCTGCGTCAACGTGACGACATCGGGGTTTCGCAAATCGGCGCGCAACTGGGGAAGGTTGGTGCGTTCGAACGAACCGGTGTGCAAATCGATCAGTGCGTCACAGTGGAGAACGACCTCGACGAAAAACGAATAGGCGATTCTGGCCGCTGCGCTGCCTGTGGGGTTGCCGGGAAAGTAACGATTCAAATCACGCCGGTCGGGCAGGTACCTCGAACTGCGCCGAAAACCCTGCAGATTTACGATGGGAACGCCGAGGACGGCGCCCGAGAGTTTCTGCGGGTCCAGGTCATGCATGATACGACGAACCATTTCAATGCCATTGAGTTCGTCGCCGTGAACGGCCGCTGTCAGGCAAAGCGTCGGGCCCGGCAGTCTGCCATTCACAGCCAGCACCGGAGTAGAAACAGGCACCCCTTCGAAGAGTTCAGTCGCAGTCCAGGACAATTGCTTATAGGTGCCTGGCGCAATTTCTGCATTCAAGAGTGCCAATGGTTCGGCCAGGCCGTCGGCAGTAGTCACCGCGTCGGCCAGCGGAATGACGGGCGGCTGGTCAGCGGCGGGATCAACCATTGGGTCTGCCGGTGAAACCACCGAAGCGGAACCCGAGTCGCTATCCTCGGTCGTATCCTGCAGACTATCCGCGTCATCGTCTGGCGGATAAATTGCGCCTTCGCTGGCCCACAGATACGCACTGCAAGAGAGCAGCATCACGGCAGTGATGGCGCTTAGCAGCGTTTTCAGTCGGCTCTCGAATTTCATCGACACGGTTTTACGGAGTTATGGGCTCTACGGCCTTGTTGTGACAGCCAGATTACCTCAAGCTATACGAAAAAGGGGCAAATATCTGTGAACTATTCAATAATTTAGGACTCATTTCTCAGTCAAAATCCCGATTTGACCCTATGACAAGCATATCTCGCATTCTTGCCCTTTTCTTCCTCCTTGCTGCCCCGCCGCTGGCCGCAGACCCCAGCCAATTCCCGCGGCCGACCGAGCTCGAGCCGGATATCAACTTCTGGATTTCAGTATTTACCGAATACACGAGTGACCAGGGCGTATTGCACGATAATCGCAATCTCGCTGTGACCTACGAGGATCTCGATATACCGGCTTCCGTTAGCCGCCGGGAACGAAATCGGCGAACCGGGGCACGTCGGAAGCACTATCAGTCGGTGTTGCGGACGCTGGCGAGCGGCAAACGCGACAAATTGACAGCCGAGGAGAAGCGCGTTCTCGAACTCTGGCCGGCGGATGTGACGAACGCGGTGCTGCGTGACGCCATAAATCGGATCAGGTATCAGCAGGGGCTTGCTGATCGATTCCATGCCGGGCTTGAGCGGGCAGGCCGGTACCGCAGTCATGTCAACAATACATTCACAAGGCTGAAAGTGCCCATTGAACTCGCCGCGTTGCCGCACGTCGAGTCGTCTTATAACCCGGATGCCAGATCACATGTCGGCGCATCCGGGATCTGGCAGTTCACAACGAGCACCGGACGGCGATTCCTGCAGGTCGATCACGTGCTCGACGAACGAAACGACCCTTACGCGGCCACTGAAGCGGCGGGCAAGTTGCTCGCTTACAATTATTCGATTGCCGGCAACTGGCCGATGGCGATAACGGCCTACAACCATGGACTCTCTGGTGTGCGGCGCGCGATGCGCAAGTTTGGTGACACTGCATACGTGCGCATTCTCCGCGAATACCACAGCAGGACATTCGGCTTTGCTTCCCGGAATTTCTATGTTGCATTCCTCGCAGCCATGCAGGTAGACCAAAATGCGGAACAATACTTTCCGGGTATCGTGCCGGACCGTCCCATCGACTATGCGACGGTGAACCTGCCGGCTTATGTATCCGCGGACTCTGTTGCCAAATCGCTCGGTGTCAGTCGGGCCGATCTGGCACGCCACAATCTTGCCCTGCAGCCGACGATCTGGCAGGGCAGCAAGCACTTGCCAAAGGGCTACGGAGTCAGAATGCCGCGCAGCGTCTTGACGGGGCCGATTTCGCAGTTGATTGCAGCGCTACCGGCAGACGAACAATTTGAGAGGCAGTTGCCGGACCTGTTTCACACGGTTGCTCGTGGCGACACTTTATCGGAGATCGCCGAAGCATATCGGACCAGGATATCGACACTGGTCGCATTGAATAACCTCGGCAGTCGGCATCGCATCAGGGCTGGGCAACGCCTGCGTTTGCCGGCGGCCGGGCCGGTTTCCAGTGTCGCGGCTGCGGCGGCGCCGGCGACGGCGGTCGTCGAGCCCCAGTTGGTTGCTGTTCTTGCCGACGCGCCAGCCACTGTCGTTCCGGCTGGTTCGCCGGAGGCGGAAAAAATCAGCCCCGGCGCGTTGGCGGACCAGCTTGTTACCACTTTACGCGGTGCGATGCGGTCGACTTTGCTGTCTGATCCAAGCGACTACAGTGTCGCCGCCGACAATACGATCGAAGTACAACCCCTCGAGACACTGGGTCATTACGGCGACTGGCTGAGCATAAAGACTCAGCGCCTGCGCGACATAAACGGTCTCGCGTTTCGTGCGCCTGTCGTCGTGGGGCAACGCATCAGACTCGACATGAGCCAGGTAGCGGCGGAGTCCTTTGAAAACTTGAGGACTGCTTACCACCGCCAACAGCAGGACGCGTTCTTTCGCAACCACACGATAACCGGCGTCAAAGAGCACACCATCAAGAGAAATGAATCAGTATGGATTCTGTCGCTGCGTCAGTATGACGTGCCCATCTGGTTATTTCGCCAATACAATCCGGCGCTCGATTTGCACAAGGTCCGTCCTGGTACGCGTATTCGGTTTCCCGTGTTAGCAAGCGACGATGGGTAAGGTATCGAAGCTGATAGTAATCCGACTTCTGCCCGTGCTGCTAATAACAGCATCAGCAATCGCATATATCAGCCACATCGAGGGCCCCGATGCCTACGCAATACGCAACGCCGTGCCGATGATCGTCTTTTCAATCCTGTCAGCGATTACGCTTTATCGCGGCAGCGGCAGCTGGGGTGGCGCGGGCTGGCACTTGGCGCTCGGTACGCTGGGTTTCGCGATTCCTGTACTCGGACTGTCCTTGTATCTTCACTATGCGTACTCGGTCGATCTCGACGGCATGTTCAGCGGCGGCGAACATCCGCAGGCGCTTTTCCGTTTTCTGCCCTTATATACCGTCGTCGCCGGTGCAATCGGATTTGCGATCGGGTGGATCGTCGGCCGCAATGTTTGATGTCACGTAATGTAATCCCGCACGTTTGCAGATACTGTCTGGTCTGCTAGTCTTTTACCGGCACTAATGAGGATCTGATTCGAGATGATTTCCAGCAAAAATCGCTTGCGACAACATACGGCAATTCTCAGAGCCTGTTGTCAGGTATTGATCCTGGTTGGTCTGGTTGCGGTGGCGCCGATTTCTCCAGCCGGCGATTTTCCCGTGGCCGACAAGGTTGTCGTTGAGAAAGAAAAGCGCAAACTGCACCTGATCAGGAACGACGCAATATTCCGGACGTTCGATATTGCGCTCGGCATTACGCCGGTCGGCGGTAAAGAAGAGGAGGGAGACTTCAAAACCCCCGAAGGCCACTATATGCTCGACACCAGGAATTCTGACAGCGACTTTTTCCTGTCGATCCATGTTTCATACCCGAGCTCGAAGGACCGGCGTGCGGCTCGGGCCAAGGGCGTTGATCCGGGAGGGCAGATAATGATACACGGGCAGCCGAACAGCCCTACCTATTCTGCCGCCTATTACAAAAAACAGGACTGGACAAACGGCTGTATTGCAGTCTCCAACTCCGACATCATCGACATCTGGTTGATGACGCAAAATGACATCCCAATTGAAATCCTTCCCTGACCGGGCTTCGGGCGTCAGCGTCGACAGTGAACAAATCGTCGATGCAGAAGTCTGGCCCGAAGGGAGCCTGGAAATACTTTCCCAGGTCGAAGTCGATCAGCTGCGGAATCAGGGGGAAGGCGGGCTCTACCCGGTGCTGCGCCGTTGCATACTCGCTGTCCTGAGCTCAGGCGAAAATACCGACGATGCCCGGGCGATCCTCGAGAAGCACAAGGACTTCAGCGTCGGCATCATTCAGCTCGATCGGGGCCTCAAACTCTCCTTGAAAGGTGCGCCGTCTGCCGCCTTCGTCGATGGCAAGATGATACGCGGCACCCGGGAACTCCTGTTCGCGGTGCTTCGCGACATCGTTTTTACCAATAATGAAATCAGAGAAAGCGGGCGATTCGATCTGAAGTCGTCCGACAACATCACCAACGCAGTATTTCACATCCTTAGAAACGCCAGGCTTCTGCAAACGCACTCGGATGCTGACGTTGCGGTCTGTTGGGGCGGCCATGCGATCAGCAGGGACGAGTACGATTACACCAAGAAGGTCGGCTATGAACTCGGCCTGCGTGGCATGAACGTATGCACGGGCTGCGGTCCCGGTGCGATGAAGGGCCCGATGAAGGGCGCCACTATCAGCCACGCAAAACAACGCATCCGGGACAGCCGGTATATCGGCATAACCGAACCGGGAATCATTGCAGCGGAATCACCGAATCCTATCGTCAACGCCCTGGTCATCATGCCGGACATGGAAAAACGACTTGAAGCATTTGTCCGTCTCGGGCATGGCATCACCATTTTCCCCGGTGGCGTCGGTACGGCGGAGGAAGTTTTGTATGTGTTGGGCGTTCTACTGCATCCGGACAATGAAAAAATACCGTTCCCGTTAATCATGACAGGTCCTGCCAACAGCGAATCGTACTTCCGGCAGATCGACGAGTTTGTTGCTGCGACACTCGGAGAAAGTGCACAACGCAGGTACAAAATAATCATCGATGATCCGCCACAGGTAGCCAGAGAAATGCTCAACGGACTTTGCCAGGTCAGAGATTTTCGAAAGCATAATGGCGATGCTTACTATTTTAACTGGCGCCTCAAGATTGATAATGATTTTCAGAAGCCTTTTGAGGCAAATCACGAATCGATGCGAGCTATCGAAATTCATGAAGATCTGCCGGTGTATGAACTCGCAGTCAATTTGCGGCGCGTTTTTTCAGGCATCGTTTCTGGGAATGTAAGGGAGGATACGATCGCCGCCATAGAGGAACACGGGCCGTTCGAAATCCGTGGTTCGAAAAAACAAATGAGGCTGCTTGACCGACTCTTATCCGCATTCGTTGCGCAGGGGCGCATGAAGATCGCCAGCGAGAGCTACTCCCCGTGTTACCAGGTGACAAGATAGGCCGCTGCCCCAGGCGGGTCGTATTCTGTTAAATGGATCGCAAGGTGTTACAGATCGGGCCGATGATTAAGTAAAAATCAGCTATAACACATTGATCTT
>JAZFPY010000269.1:0-6581 GCA_036444875.1 Woeseiaceae bacterium
TTTTTCAATCGCGAAAGTTTTCGTATTGCAATGGCAAGTCGACGGCTGTGTCTTTGAGCAGGCTAATGACAGACTGAAGATCATCTCGCTTCTTGCCGCTCACCCGAAGCTTGTCGCCCTGGATCGCTGTCTGCACCTTCAGCTTGCTGCTTTTTACTGTTTTAACGAGGCTCCGTGCGAGCGGCATGTCGATTCCTTTGCGCAGAACAACTTCTTGCCGCGCCTGGCCGCCCGTAAGCACGGGTTCCTCTTCCTTCATGCAGCCTATATCGACACCTCGCTTTGCGAGTTTCTGGCGAAGGATATCCAGCATTTGCTTAAGCTGAAAATCAGATTGTGTCGTGAGCGTGAGCAACTGCCCTTCAAGCTCAAACTTTGAGCCCGTTCCCTTGAAATCAAAACGCGTGCTGACTTCGCGGTTCGCCTGATCGACAGCGTTGCTTGCTTCGTGTGCGTCAAATTCGCTAACTACATCAAACGATGGCATGTGTTCGATCCTCTTTTATGTTTCCTGACCATTTTTCGTCTGGAGCTCATCGAGCGAGGCAGATATCGGTTCGGTGAAGGTGTGCTCCGCGTCCAGACCGACCGACGCGTGGATAGGTGCAGTGTCGTCGACGGATAGTCCTACCGAGTAGTCTGTATCGATAGTGGCCGGCGCCTCCTGATTGGTCCATGAATCGAGTAATGATCTAAAACTCATGTCGTGGCCCTTGCCTGTCCATCCTCGCAGGCAGGTGGGGCGCCGCGACAATAGCAAAAACTCCGCAAGCTGCCCAGTTAGTTAGGCGGCATAGGGCCGCAAATCAGATGACAATGCAAAAAAGTCCAGGGACGGACCGGTATGTTACAAAAATCAACAGCGTTTGATGCTCTTCCAGCTCGGCAGCAGACCGACCGGCGCACGCCGGGATCGGTAACAGGCATTGCCCGTAGCCTGGTGGCGAGCTTGCGCGGCCTGGGCCTCCGGCCGGGCCTGCTGCCGGGCGAGTCTGGCGTTACGGCCGGTGGTGCAGATCTGCAGGTGTGGCCACGGGAGCTCGGCCGATCTGACCTGGCAGCGGAGCACTTCCTGCACCGCGTCGCCGCGCTGACTGACGGCGGCATACCGGTTACGCTGTCGCTGAGAGAGCTGGGTCCGTGCGACAGCGGCATCCAGGTTCTCGAAGACTTTTGTTCTCGTCTACGGAGCTCCCTGGGCGCGGACCAACCGCGGATGTCGAAAATCGGCCTCTGTCTGCGTTCCCATCAGATACCGCTGCAGGCTTACTTGCTGATTTCGCGCACGCTGCTTGGGAGCGGGCCGCGATACGTGATCCTGGACAGCCTGCAGATGCAGCGTCACAAGAACGACAGGGTCCAGGAGGAAACGGACAGGAACTGGTCGTTTCTGTGGCGCCAGCGAAAATCGGAGGCCTCGTTGATACCCGCTTACGGAGCGGGCGTCAGGACAGGCTGTCCACTCCTGGGCGATGAAGCCGCAGAAGCCATATTGCCACTCCACGGCATGCAGGTGCCTGCGGGCTCCGCCTGGTTGCCAATCAGTCTGCACCTGGCGCGCTTTGCAGATGGCAACGGACAGATCAACTGGCCGCTGTTGCAAACCGCACTCGAAGGCTGCATCGACCTCGGCGATCAGTTGCTGGACGTCCTTAGCTGGCCGACGGCCTGTCAGCGGAGCGACGCATGGTTGAACCGCAGACTTGGTATTGTAATTAGCGGTATTGGCGACCTGGTGCGAAAACGCGGTGTGGATCCTGCCGGCCTCAAATGCCTGCAATGGCTCGACGAGACCATTCTGCGATTACGAAAAACCCTGTGGGACCGGTCGCGGCTTATCGCCGGCCAGACCGACTTGTTGCCGGCACTGGCACGCTCGGATCCGTCGAAGGACCTGTGTGACCACTCACACAGACAAAACTGGCAACGCCGGTGGCGTCTGGCCCTTGCAAACTCGGCCGTAAGACATCGAAACTTGCTGGTCATGTCACCGTATTCGGTGCTGCCGGAAGGAGGCGACGTCGAGGCGGGCTTTACCGATCTCCTGCCGGTCCTGGCGCATGCCGATGCTTATGCGTTTGCCGGCCAACCACCCCTGAGTGGCTGGAATATTGAAGCGTTTAAGAGCTTTCACAGCAGGGCTTGGGCCATTATGCAACGTCGAAATGCCCGTTCGCTCATTGCGGCCGGGGTATGAACTGATATACGGTCTGTCGGCTGAGGAATTTCCGGGGACGGCATACCTGGCTCAAAGCGGTCAGGTTCAGATCATTCGGAGCGTTCCGGGTGTCAAGTACACTGGCGCCGGAAATAATTGACAGAGTTGCGTTGCGTGATGACGCAATAAACCCTGAGTTCGCGAGGATCCGTTGCACCAGATAACACCAGATGCTCACGGGATTGCTGTCCTGCTGCTTACCGTAGTAGCCCTCTTCCTGTTTACGCGTGACCGCATTCCAATTGAATCCTCGAGCCTGGGAATTCTCATTGTTCTCGTCGCGGGTTTTCAGTTCTTTCCCTACGTGGGTGCTGGCGTTCCCGTTGGACCGGTCGAGTTTTTTGCCGGATTTGGCAACGAGGCACTGATAACGATCTGCGCGCTGATGATTGTCGGCAAGGCGCTCGAGACGACTGGCGCGTTGCAGCCGTTGGCAACGATCGTTGGGCGCGCATGGTCAACGCGACCGGTACTTGCCTTACTTGTCACGCTGGTGGCCGCAGCCGTGCTCAGCGCATTCATGAACAACACGCCCATCGTCGTGTTGCTGATGCCGATACTGGTCGGTGTATCGCTCAGGGTGAAGTTTCCGGTCTCGGGTGTCATGTTGCCGATGGGCCTCGCCACGATAATCGGCGGGATGTCCACGACGATCGGGACCTCGACGAACCTTCTGGTTGTCGGCATTTCGGAAGATCTGGGCATGGAACGCCTTGCGATGTTCGACTTCATGCTGCCTGTCGTCCTCGTCGGTGGCATCGGCCTCGCATTTCTATGGCTGATTGCACCTCGCTTGATGCCGGAGCGCGACCCGCCGATGGCGGATACCTCACCGCGAGTGTTTTCGAGCCAGCTGCACATCAAGGAAGGCAGTTTCGCCGACGGCAAGAGTCTTTCCGAAGTACTCGCAAAAACCGATGGGCACATGCGTGTGGACAAGATACAGCGCAGTGAATCCCTGTTCCTTGCCAAATTACCGTCGGTGACGCTGCAGCCTGGTGACCGTCTGTTTGTGAAAGACTCGCCGGATAACCTCAAGCACTTTGAACGGGTTCTCGGTGCAACGCTTTACAACATTTCGGACATCGAGCACCCGGTCGATGAAGATACCCCGCTGGAAGCCGAGGGACAGCAGCTCGCGGAAGTGGTGGTGACCCGCGGTTCCCCGTTGCATTTGCGAAGCCTGGCCGCGGCGCGCTTCAGCAGCAGTTTTGGACTCTTGCCGCTGGCGGTTCACAGGGCGCGGGCACCGAGCTCTCAGGTCACCGGTGACCTCAACATGATCCGGCTCCGCGCCGGTGACGTCCTGCTGGTTCAGGGCTCGCGCGAGTCAATCGATAACCTGAAAGCCAGCGGCAACATGCTTGTACTGGACGGCACGACCGACCTGCCGCATACACATCGCGCCAACCGGGCCCTGGCGGCCATGGCGTTCGTGGTACTCGCCGCCGCTGTCGGCATCATGCCGATTTCCGTGAGCGCAATGATCGGCGTCGGACTGATCATGTTAATGGGTTGTTTGACCTGGCGGGATGCAGCACATGCGCTGTCGACGCCGGTGATCATGATTATCGTGACGAGCCTGGCGCTCGGTAAGGCTCTGATGGGCACCGGCATGGCCGACTACCTCGCGATGAGTTTCGTCAATGTTGCCTCCGGCATGGAGATCCCGTTCATATTGAGTGCTTTCATGCTGATTATGGCGATCCTGACCAATGTCGTCTCCAACAATGCCGCAGCCGTCATTGGCACGCCGATTGCAGTTGCGGTTGCCCAGCAGCTGAACGCCAGTCCGGAGCCTTTCGTGCTGGCAGTGCTTTTTGGTGCCAACATGAGTTATGCGACGTCGTTCGGCTACCAGACCAACCTGCTTATCCGAAGCGCCGGCGGATATAAGTCTTCGGACTTTCTAAGGGTCGGCATACCGCTCACGGTCATCATGTGGATCGGCTTTTCACTCATTCTGCCGCTACTCTATGAACTCTGATGACGGTCTATTTCGCTTGACGGTGACACAAGTCGCGCAGATACTTGGTTCCATGAATACTCACTACGCGCAAGATCGGAACTGGTCGTGGCTGTCCCCGGGGGAGTGGGCGGCTGGCTGACGTTTAGCAGAGCAAAACGAACTAATAAGCCCATCTCCGCCAGATCGTGGGGGTGGGTTTTTTTATGGGTAAGGGCATAAATGCAGGCACCTTTCGACATCGCAGCAGATCTGGATACGCCGGTATCGGCGTATCTCAAGCTTCGGGCCCTCAAGCCGAGGTTCCTGCTCGAGAGTGTCGAGGGCGGTGAGCGGCTAGCGCGGTATTCGTTCCTTGGCTTCGGTGATGCGCTCGAGGTTCGCCTCGACGGCCAGAAATTGTCGATCGGCGACGAGGTATTCGAGTGCCCGCAGAATCAGACGGACTACCTGAACCTGCTCCGAAAGGCATTGGCGGCAGCACCGAGACCGAAGCCGTTCGTCGAGGGTCTGCCGTTCTCAGGCGGTCTCGTCGGCGTATCCGGCTATGACGTCGCGCGTTTGTTCGAACGATTGCCGCGAAAAACCACACGGCAAGCCGGCATTCCGGAAGCGGCATTCATTGCGCCGTCATCCACACTGGTGTTCGACCACCTGACTCGACGCGTTGCCCTGCTGCACGATGGCCCTGCCGCTGAACGCGAAAGCCTGAGAAAGGAAGTGATCAAACTTTTGCGCGGAGCGATACCGTCAAACGGCAATACCATATCGACATCTCCGGCCGTTGGCAGCATGACCGACACGCATTTTGCGGAACGGGTGGAGGCCTGCAAGGAGTACATAGCGGCTGGCGACATTTACCAGATTGTCTTGTCTGTCTTGTTTCGTGGCGAGTCGAACGTCCCGCCGTTCGAGGTCTATCGTGCATTGCGGCTGCTCAACCCGTCGCCCTACATGTTTTTTCTCGAGTTCGGAGATCTGAAAGTAGTCGGGTCTTCACCGGAAGCGCTGGTCAAATTGAACGGCAGAACCGCTTCCCTGAGACCGATCGCCGGCACTATACCGCGTGGAAGAACAGCGGAAGAGGACAGAAACAACGAGATCTCGTTGCTGGGCGATCCGAAGGAGTCCGCCGAACACGTGATGCTGGTCGACCTGGCCCGCAATGACCTTGGACGCGTCGCGGTGGCGGGCAGCGTGCAGGTCGACCCGTACCGCGCGATCGAGCGATACAGCCACGTGATGCACATCGTCAGCGGCGTGCAGGGCGAGCTGGCTCCCGAATACGATGCGTTCGATTTGTTTGCCGCGAGTTTTCCGGCCGGCACGCTCGTTGGTGCGCCCAAAGTGCGGGCTATGGAAATAATCGAGGAAATGGAAGATGTTGGTCGCGGTCTTTACGCTGGCACGGCCGGTTACTATGGCAATGGCGGTGATATGGACCAGGCGATCACAATCCGCACGCTCGTGTTCAACGGCAACGAGTACAGTTATCAGGCCGGCGCGGGCATCGTCGCAGACAGCGTGCCGCAGCGGGAGTTCCAGGAAGTCCTCGCCAAGAGCGCAATTCTTCGCCGGGCCCTCGAGATCGCGGGGGAGGGCTTATGAAGCATGCGGACGTGCGCATCCTGCTGATCGATAATTATGACTCGTTCACGTATAACCTGGTGCAGGGATTTGCAGCGCAGGGAGCGGAGGTCCTCGTCTATCGAAACGACGCGATTGACACCGACGAGGCGCTCGATCTCGAGCCCAGCCACCTTGTAATCTCACCGGGTCCCGGGCGGCCCGAAGATGCCGGTGTGTCGCTCACGATGATCGGCGTGTTCGCGGAAAAAGTACCGGTGCTCGGCGTCTGTCTCGGGCACCAGTGTCTCGTCAGTCATTTCGGTGGCGAAATCGTGCGCGCCGAACGCCTGATGCATGGCAAGACATCCATGGTGAAGCATGACAACAAAACCGTATATGCCGGATTATCCCAGCCGTTCGAGGCCGGCCGTTATCATTCACTGTGCGCAGACCGGGCATCATTGCCGGATGTTCTTGAGCTGACAGCACAGACGGGAAGGGGAGAAATCATGGGTGTGCGACACAAGAACCTGCCGCTCGAAGGCGTGCAATTTCATCCTGAGAGCGTGCTGACGCCTGAGGGCGATCGATTGATGGAGAGCTTCATGCGGATGACGAGTCGATGAGCAATCGTCAATTGCTGGAGCGAATCCTCGACGGCGAATCACTGACGGAGTCGGAGGCCGCCGCGCTCATGCACGACCTCGCCGCCGGCGAAATGGCGCCGGCTCTCGCGGGCGCATGGCTGGCCGGCTTGAGGGCGAAAGGAGAGACGGCGGACGAGATACGCGGCTTCGCAATCGCCATGCGCGAACTCGCACTGCATCC
>JAZFPY010000270.1:0-2113 GCA_036444875.1 Woeseiaceae bacterium
AACCAGATATCGAGATCGCCCAGGCGGCCCAGATGCTGCCGATTCAGGACATTGGCAAGAAACTTGGCATCACCGGGAAATCTGTGATTCCGTGGGGTCACGATAAAGCCAAAATCGACTACGAGTCGATCGATGCCGCAGCATCGAACGATGATGGCAAGTTGATCCTGGTGACAGCGGTTTCACCGACGCCGGCAGGTGAGGGCAAAACGACGACAACAGTCGGGCTTGGTGATGCGCTGAATCACATCGGCAAGAACGCCGTCATTTGTCTTCGTGAACCGAGTCTCGGGCCTTGCTTTGGCATGAAAGGCGGAGCGGCGGGTGGCGGTTATGCTCAGGTCATCCCGATGAGCGACATCAATCTTCACTTCACGGGCGACTTTCATGCGATCGGCGCGGCTCACAACTTGCTGGCGGCGCTGATTGACAACCACATTCATTGGGACAACGAACTCGGTCTTGATCCCCGCCGTATCACCTGGCGACGCGTTGTCGACATGAATGACCGTGCACTTCGCAACATTACGATTGGACTCGGGGGGAGGATTCACGGTGTACCGCGAGAAAGCGGCTACGACATCACCGTCGCGTCCGAAATCATGGCAGTCTTTTGCCTGGCGACTGACCTCAAAGACCTTGGACGGCGTCTGGCGAATATCGTCATAGGCTATACGCGTGATCTTTCCCCGGTCACAGTCGAAGCACTCAATGCACACGGCGCGATGACAGCGTTGCTCAGAGACGCATTCATGCCGAACCTAGTGCAGACCCTGGAAAACAACCCGGCGCTGATACACGGCGGACCGTTCGCAAACATTGCGCATGGTTGTAATTCAGTTGTTGCAACCAAGACAGCACTGAAATTTGCCGATTACGTAGTAACAGAGGCGGGATTCGGCGCCGATCTTGGTGCGGAGAAATTCTTCAATATCAAATGTCGCAAAGCCAAGCTGCTTCCGGCTGCCGTGGTGCTGGTGGCGACGGTTAGAGCCTTGAAAATGCATGGCGGAGTGTCGAAGAAGATGCTGTCTGAGGAAAACACTGATGCGCTGCACGATGGTTGCATCAATCTCGGCCAGCATATCCGTAACCTGGGCCATTTCGGCGTTCCCGTTGTGGTCGCCATCAACAGGTTCAGCGCCGACACCGATGCCGAGGTCGAAGTCATCAAGGACTACTGCCGTGGCTTTAGTCTTGAGGCTATCGAATGCCGGCACTGGGCAGAAGGCGGCAAAGGCGCAACGGAACTCGCCGAGCACATCGTGCGCCTGGCCGATTCAAAGCAGGCTCAATTCAGAACACTTTACGACGACGACATGAGCTTGTGGGAAAAAGCGCGCCATATTGCCAGAACGATATATGGCGCCGATGACGTGATCGCAGACAAGAAGGTGCGTGCTCAGTTTGCCGAGTTCGAAAAAAGTGGTTACGGCAGCTATCCCGTCTGCATGGCCAAGACTCAATCCAGTTTTTCAACGGATCCGAATCTGCTCGGTGCGCCAAAAGGGCATGTTGTACCAATTCGTGAAATTCGGCTGGCGGCCGGCGCCGAATTCGTCATCGTCGTCTGCGGTGCCATCATGACCATGCCCGGGTTGCCGAGGAAGCCGGCCGCCGAAAACATAGGCGTTAACTCAGAAGGGCGGATCGAGGGACTCTTCTGACGTCTCGTGCGGCCGCGGTTCGATGCTTCAGGTTAGCGGCACGCGGTCCGGCAACACGAATTGTGTCCGGGCCAGCGATGTGCCGAGTCGTTTGTCAGAATAGTATTGACTGATTATTGAGGGCCGCCTGGCAAAAAGGTCCGCGTTGCCCTGCCTGAATCCTTGCCAGTCGTTCGATGCCGATGTCGATCGCCTGTCGGCGATCAAAATCATGTAGAACCAGGTTATCGTTTCGTGATACTTCGTTTCGATACCGAGTTTCTTTGTCAAGCGGCGCAGCGCAGCGCTGAAGCGGTCGATCGCTTCCTGGAGCTCGTACAGCTGCAAGTATGACCAGCCGACATAGATGTGGGCTTCGTGATCGAACTGAGCAGGATCGACGGAACCGTCCTCGAAAGCTTCAATGCTTATTGCAGCACCACAAGGCGATGCACTCCGGGCGAGGG
>JAZFPY010000271.1:0-9313 GCA_036444875.1 Woeseiaceae bacterium
CCGCTCATCAAGGAACGGTTGCAACGCGGACGGGCCCCATGCGGTCCGTCCCCAATTGTTGTTGCCTTTCTCAAAGCTCGAATCTCGAGAGGATTTCGCCCAGATCTTCGCGGGCCAGCCAGCGCCCTCGCAGCATCACGCCGTGAATACGGCGTGCATTACCGATGTCGATCAGCGGATTCGCGTCCAGGAGCACCAGATCTCCCTCCTTGCCGGTTTCCACGGTACCGAATACGCGTTCCTGCCCGAAAAATTTGGCTGGGTTGACCGTTCCGGTCCGTAGCGCCTCATACGGAGTCAGACCTGCGGCCACGAGATACTCGAGCTCCCGGTGAACTGCAAAACCCGGTACATTGAATACCTGCGGAGCATCAGAGCCCAGCAACAGTCCGGCGCCAGCCTTGTGCAGTGCGAGAATCAGTTTTCTTCTTAATTCAATCGCCCTGGTCGCGATCGCGGGATCATATGCCGGATCGTTCAGGATCTGCTGCTTGGCAGTCACCCACCGGCTGATCGTCGCAAGCGGCACATAACGCATTTCCGGCCACTCACGCATCTCCGCAGCCGTGGTCTGCGAGATTCGGTGCTCAAACATCGCCTCGGTCGGCACATTCCAGACGCTTGCAGCCGCTGTTTCCGCAGCGATTCCTGCTATCTTCTCTTCATCGATCTGGTCTGCGAGAAGCACGCCGAAGAATCCGGCGGGGCCGCCGGACAGATCTGTATCTTCTTTGAGCATCGCCTGCATGTAGCCATCCAAATGGTCGATTGATGCCATACCGGAAGCCAGCGCATGTGGTACGCCGACCGCAATCGACACATGCCCGGCAAACTGCATACCGAATCGTTTCGCGGTATTTGCAAGCGCATCGAATTCGGCCCTCGTCAATCCGGGATGTATCTTCAGAAAGTCGTAGCCCGCCCCATGCTGCGCTTTAACCATTTCACTTGCGTCTTCAGGACGGCTAACGCTGTTTCCATTAAACGAGGGGCCGGACGTAAAGAGCCTCGGTCCAAGCACTTTGCCGCTCAGGATTTGCTGCCGGAGGTCAAGGTGAGCGGGTCGTCCCAGCATGCCGCGGGCAATCGTGACTCCGTTTGCGACGTTGAGGCCCAGTACCCTCTCAAGATCGGCAGAACTTACGCGGGGAATGTGGGCATGCATTTCCGACAGCCCCGGCATGAGGAACCTGTCCGTACCATCGATTACGAACGCATCTTCTGCAATGGGAATATCGTCCACAGCACCGATCGTCACGATTTTCCCGTTCTCAACAACTACAGTCTGTGCTGCAACGATGATCTCGGATGTCATTGGAACGACGTTGACATTAATGAACACCGTTTGCGCCGCAGATGCCGGAAACGCCTGTAGCAACAATGCAATTACTGCAACCCTGAGGATCAGCATAAATGTCTGCTCTTACTGTTCGCTTGAGAGTTTTGAGCGCCGCGGGCGCCCCCAGTTCCGGTGATCGTAGCAAATCGCCCGGCAGTACGGGCTCCTTGTCTCTTTTGACACCATCGCAAATCGCCCGTCAGGACGGGCTCCAACAGATGGCGGGAGTGCAGGTGTTGCAGGAGCATTCACCTGCCTGACGGGCGAAATCAGCAACCTGGCTAGATGACTTCTTTCAGCGTCTCTCTGCTGATATTGCCACCACAGATGATAACGACGACGTTTTTGCCCTTGTAGCTATCCGCGCGGAGTCTTAGCCCGGCCAGCGCAACCCCGGCGGCGCCCTCGGGCACCATGTGGTGGGCATCGATGAACTGCCGCATCGCCTCGGCGATCTGATCCTCGGACACAACGACATAATCGTCCGTCACCGCGCGACAAAGATCGAAAGTAATCGCATCGGCTTCGATACCGCCGGCTGTACCATCCGATAAGGTCGGCTGACTCGGCAACTCCAGAATCTCGCCGGCTTTGACCGATTCCGTCATCACGGCAGACGCGGCGGGCTGACAGGCGATGACGGACATCGTGGGATTGACCGACTTCAGGAAGCTGCCGACGCCGCTGATCAGACCACCGCCACCGACGGCAATGAAAATTGCATCAACCTGTGGGAGCTGTTTCGCAATTTCCACACCGCAGGTACCCTGTCCGGCAACGACGTCCTCATCGTTATAAGGAGACAGGTAGCACATGCCGTTTTCGGCAGCGTACTCCCTTGCATGCATTTCGGTATCGAGGCCATCAGTGCCGAAAAACCGCACGTCGCCGCCGGCGCGCTTAATAGCCTCCACTTTTGTCGTCGAAGTCCCCTCCGGAACGAAAATCGCACCTTTCGTGTCGAGCTTCGACATGGCAAAAGCGACCGCGGCGCCATGGTTGCCACTCGAAGCTGCGACACAGCCGGTCGCCCGCTGTTTCGGAGTTAATGAAAGTAGCTTATTAAACGCGCCGCGCAGCTTGAACGACCCGGTAAACTGGAGGTTTTCCAGTTTCAGGAAAACGTTTGCTCCTGTCAGCTCACTGAAGAACGGAGAGTGATCCAGGGGCGTCTCACGAATATGTGGGGCTATGCGATTCGCTGCCAGACCGACGTTTGCGGGTAACAACTCTGGTCTCATCCGACTACTTTATCCCAGCGCACAGGCAGAGCAGTGAATTTCTGTTTGCTAAAACATGTCCTGCTTGCGATAACCTTCAGGCGGTTCGAACATCGCAGCGTCGATGGACTCGCTCCGGCTTGATGTCAAGGTCGACTCGCCTTCCAGCGTACCCGTGTCATCATAATCTCTTGCGTAAACGGGATAACCACCCAGCTCCTTCATGTGTGCAAACACTTCCTTTTGTTTGCCCATGAAATCAGATCCGGCAGCTTTTGAAAATGCGTCGTGCATGCTCTCGAAGAATTTGCCCATCCTGACCATCGCGTCGGCTGCCTCGCGACCACCGTCTATGTCGTCCCATCGGGCTACACACATATCGCGTGTTTTTCTCCCCTGCCTCAGGACCTCATAATATTCGCAGTCGTAGCCGTTTATCGTGTCGCTTTCTCCCGTCTTGCGCAGCGTGCTTGGCGCCTCCTGCGCTGGCTGCAATCCCGGCATCTGCTGCTTCATCATTTGCTCGGCCATCGCACGTTGCTCGGGCGGCAGCGACTCCAGCATTTCCTTCATCTGTTTCATCGCATCGCTGACCTGCCCCGCCATCTGGTTCATGGTTTGCTGATCGATAACGTAGTACTCCAGTCGCTCGTTATCGGCCATGATCATCTCGTTACGGTCTCCGCGGTAGATCACGAGGCCATCCTCGTCTGATGAAACAGAAGTGATTTCGATCCTGAGTAACGCGCCATCGGTAAACATCTTTGTCGTACCGATCGCAGGCGGATCAACGTGATACTCCTTCGTTTCCGTTTGCAACACCGCACCGGCGAAAGCCTGATATGACAGAAGAAAACCGGACAAGAGTGTGAGCTTCAACACGTACTGCATTGCACTTTCCCCCTTCGCGAAGGGCTGTTTGATCAGTGCTTGGAAAGTAACCCAGACGAGCATTCATTACCAGAATGTAAGAGAGGGACGCAGGAAAATCAGGGGGCATCCCCTTTTTTCGCAGGTGTCACCCTGCCTGCCGGGTTTTGTGCGCATTTGATTCGCTGGGAATCAAAAGGAATGGCAGACAGGGCGACTTGGACTACTTCCGAGCTAAGGTACGCTGGTGAACTCCACCAGTTCCACGCGATCGCCGGTTTCAAGATCAACTTCAACAATGAGGCCGAGACCAGGCGCGTAAAATTTGTTTTCCGCCACGTCGGGCTCAAGTGGCGTGAAATCGGTTGTCATCAGGCAGTTGGCGACGCAGGCACCACCAGGTGACGCCTCGGTTTCGCTCAGGCTCTCGATCGTGATGGCGTCCTCAGCCTCGCCGTAGGCGACTTCCTGGCGAATGGTCTCTCCGACGACCGGTGCGAATGGCAGCAGTATCCCTGCCTCGGACCCGTCCCGACCGGCTTTCCAAGAACCGTCGATATCGACAAGCTCCGGCTCCTCCGGCACATCGCCTGCGAAGACTTCAAAGTTTCGCGAGATCTCGCCGCAATACCAGACGTTGCCAGTTACGTCCTGGGCGTACCAGTCTCCGGTGATTTCCACAACAACACCATCCTCGCTGGCAGTGTCTATGGCTACGACGCAGGTGATTCCATCGATCAGCTTGGTCTGATCGGTAACCTCAACTTCGATGGTTTCCCCATCACCCTCATAGACCCAGCGATTCCCGGTCACCAGCGGAAACCATGGATTCACCGGAACTACACCGCCGATATCGAGCGGATTGACGAAATTGGCAGCAAAGTCTTCGCCGAACATCGGTTCGTGAGCCGCGTCGTTCACATCCGCACAGAGCGCCAGGCGGGCATCGAATACAGCTTCACATTCTTCTTCATTCTCGGCCTTGTCCAATTCGGCGTCAGCCAGACAATCTGCGCGATCGATGTCGTCAGCTATGTCCGTACAGATCGCGGTGGATTCGAAGATGTCGTCAATTACGTCAACCCCACAGGCCTGCATCATTGAAACGGCGGCCGATGAACAGGGTCCGACCGCAAACATCGCGATGTCTTCATCGCTGCCTGCCGACTCGATATCCGCGACAGCTTCGGCAAGCACTTCGAGTTCAGGTGACGGCGCAAGATCAACTGGAATCGCACCATCGATGTCGCCGTCGGCGGCATCTGCAGCAAGTGCTGCAACGATTTCGTCATAGCTGACATCCTCGGCCTGAGCGGCCGCTCGCATGAGGAACCCGATCGCAGCCGAAGCCTGATGGACGGTATCGTCATCCAGGTCAGTGAACGGATCGAAACCAGCCGGATACAAGTCACGGCCAAGGGAGTCTGTCGCAAACGCACTCAGCACATTTGCACTGGCATTCTCTATTTCAGTCTGAATCTCGGGCAAACCAACAGCCGTGCCGTCGCGGTCGGGATCGAGATGGCCACGAACCAATTGCGTGACGAGTGTAGTCTGCATAGACAGGTTGACTCGTTGACTTAAACCGGGAACGCCGAGTATGACAATGGACTCGAGATTGGGCGGCGTATCTTTGTAGGCATCGTCCTCGGCGTCTGTGTTATCGAAGATCATGAACGCGGTATTACTGGCAAACTCACCCGGAATCGAGATCGAGTACTGGGCTCCGTCAGCCGGGTCTCTTATCAGCGTTGCAATCGAATCGGCGGCGGTCAGGTCGGCCAGTCGATCACCGTCAGGATCAATACCAGCAAAGGCTGCCACTACCTGATCCGCGGTGAAAACAAATACCGTGCCACCGATAACGGGCCCGTCTGATACGACTCCCGAAACTGTCACTGCAGCGAGTGGAGTTGGCGGCGGCGGTGTTGCTATCGGTGCATTACTGCTGCTGCTGCAGGCACCAAGTCCGGTCACCAAGACCAGGGTCAGCAACAGGCCAAAGCTGCGACGTGAGCAGCGTGCGTAATATAGAGAATTCATAGTCCCACTCCCGTAAATTCGATCAGTTCGACGCGATCGCCGGTTTCCAGATCGATTTCTACGATTAGGCCGATACCGGGCACGTAATATTTGTTTTCCGCGACACCGGGTTCGAGCGGCGTGAAGTCGCGCGTCAGCAGACAATTACCGTTACAAGCACCACCTGGTGCGGCCTCCGTTGCATCGATCGCCATAATTTCGATGGCGTCTTCCGCATCGGTTTGAGCGAACTCCTGCCTGAAGATGTCCCCTGGCTGGGGGTCAAAGGGCAGGAGAATTCCTGCTTCAGCGCCATCACGTCCGGCCTTCCAGGAACCGTCAATATCGACGAGTTCGGGCTCATCGGTTTCATCACCATCAAACTCTTCGAAGTTCTCGGAGATTTCACCGCAGTACCAGACGTTTCCATCAAGGTCCTGTGCATACCAGTCGTTTGTGACTTCGACCACGACCTCGTCTTCGGTCGCCGTATCGATCACAACGACACATATCACCCCATCGATTAATTTGGTATCGCCGGTGACGACGACCTCTATGGTTTCTCCGTCGCCCTCGTAGACCCAGCGGTTGTTGGTAACAAGCGCAAACCAGGGATTGGGGGCGATACTGAGTCCGATTTCCAGAGGATCGACAAAGTTGACGGCGAAGTCCTCCCCGAAATCCGGATCGTGTGTTGCATCGTCGAGGGACTCACAAAGATCAAGGCGTGCCTCGAGTATGTCATCGCATTCTTCAATGCCCTCGTCGAATTCGTCTGCGGTATCACTAAAGCAGGTCTCGTCCCGCACCGCGCTATCTAGACACTGTGCCGTTGCCGTGAAAAAGTCGTCGCGCAGATCAAACTCACAGGCAAGCCGTTGCGTTTGAGTGCTTGCGGCGCAGCCTGGCTCGCCGGCCGCTGCGTAACCACACATAACGATCAGCGAGACGTAAATTGTGCCTGACGCGACCGCACGCAATGTGTTTTTTTCATTCACGACCGTCTCCCTCGCATTGTTGCGATATGCTCAGGTGGATAGACGGTCGCCGAGTCGAAAATCAATCGAAGCCAGCAGCTTTCGACTGAATTGCTGCCCCATACCCCGTGCGGATGTTCGCAGCCCGCGGCGGACATCATTCGACCGATTACTGATGGGTAAAGTGTCTAATGTGGGTTGCTGATGGCCGGGCCCTTGTGGTCGGGAATTCTCATCTCGTCATTCGATTTAACATTTTCCCGAAACCAGGCTCGCTGAAAATTGACAGCATGATCAACGCTGTGCAACGATTCACACTCGTTTGAAAAAGGCACACCTGTCGAAAGGCAGGGCCGCAAAGCTACCGGTCTAAGGGGATATCCTATGACAGCGGGGTTGCCGATCCGACTTGCCGGATGCGACATTTCTTGCCGTCGCAGCAACCCTCTTCATCGCTCTGATCCTCGCTCGCAAGAGCTTTTGGAGCCCCATGATCATGCTGGCTTTGCTCGTTTTCTTCTCCAAACGAGGTGGTCGTAACCCAATCGGAGCCAGCAATGTCAGCCAAAGCCAGTACCCTGCGTAGCAGTGGCATATTCTCCAGCCGCAAACCCACAGAATCTACCGTCGTCCGCCCTACCACTTTCAGAGATATTCAGGCTTACCTGGACCCTTCGTCGAATTACCTCGCTCCATTTCGACCGATGGGGACAGGTAGCTCGTCGACGGACTGTAGTGCAGCGACTGCCGGGACAGTTATCGATATGACCGGCATGGATCAGATCATGAACATCGACGCGTATGCAGACACCGTTACCGTGCAAGCCGGTGTCCGATTACACAGACTCGTCGACGCCCTGGCCGACAACGGTCTCGAACTTGCGGGGAATTACGATCTGATGAACCGCACGGTTGGCGGCGCCGTAGCCGGCGGCTGCATTGGCCCATCGATGACAGCCGATGGCGCATTCTTCGCCAGGCAGGTCATCGGCATGAAGGTCATCACGCCGGCGGGCGAATTACTGGAAATAAACCAGAAAAAGAAAAATATCCTTAACGCGTTTCGCCTGAGTTACGGCATGCTTGGCATCATTTGCGTCGTAACCCTGAGAGTGCGCCCAATCAAAGGATTTGCCGCGAATCACAGGCGTTGCACCATTGATCAATTGGCAGCGTCAGCAAACAAACTTGCTATGACCAATATCGGATTGAAATTCTATTTGCTCCCCTTCAGGAACCGTGTCTACCTGGATCTGAGGACCTACAGCCCCAGGATACGATCCACGCATTCCATTCCGTGGAAGATAAAAGACTGGGGAGAGAGCACTGTCCTACCGAACGTACTTAAATCGCTCGGTCGCATTGTCCCATTAGGCAGCTTTCGATATCGACTGATCGATGGAATCAGCGAAGCCACGCAAGGGCTCGTCAACAACCGGCTGGTTTCCTCAGGTGACAACGCGGCGGCGCAGTCATTGAGAGTTACCGGCGCTCGAAACACAAGCCCGCTGCAATATTCGACGTGGTGTTTTCCGGCAACCGACTTTTCCTTCGTTGCCAAGGCGTATGAGAGTTTCTGCCTCGATACTTATTCCAACACGCGGTTTCGCTGCGACATGCCCACAGTCGGATTCCTGCTTGCTCGCGATCGAAGTGCCCTGTTATCGCCCACCTTTGACGAGCCGATGTTTGCCCTCCGTGCTGTATCCACACCGTGCAGGGGGTGGGAGGACTTTGTCATTGATTTCGCCGAATTCGCACAAAACTGGGGCGGCTCGCCCTTCTTTAACCAGACGCGAAGCATGGACCCGGACTACGCCCGACATGCATTCGGCAGCCGGATCGATTTCTTCAGGAAGATTCGGCGCCAGTTAGACCCCGCTAATCGATTGATGAATTCATTTCTGTCGCAGTATTTTTTATAGTGGTAATTCGCCCGTCAGGACGGGCTCCAACAGGTCACAATTGAACCGGCGTAGGAGCCCGTCCTGACGGGCGATTTTCAATCCAAATCCGCATTTCATGCATCTAAGGGTCGAAAGGCTGGAATTACAGGCCGGATTCTTGCCCGGTCCGGGCCCTCGAACTTCGGCTATTTTCTACTGTCAGATGGCTATCAGGTCTCATTTCTAGAAAATATTTCTGAGGTCCTGATCACCAGAGACTCCATAAATGATTGAAAAACAGGAGAAATCGGCAAGGTTTGGGTCAGGATCAGAGGTGTTGCGTTATAGTTATCTAGTGTTATACTTCACTATAACACCGTCAGACCCCCGGGCCCCACTGTCCCGTTTCAGGTGAAAAAATGAACTTAAAGAGAATTGGCGTCGTAGCAACTACCGCGATTATCACCGCTTCGCTATCGGCCTGCGGCATCGGCGAAGCCAAAGTTGCGGATCCGGCCGAGATAGCAGCGGCCACGCCCTTACCGGTTGAAGTTTCTACGCCGCAGATAGCGGACATATTCGCTACCTATCAGACCACGACTACGATCACTTCTGATTCCGAGGCGCCGGTGCTTGCGCGCGTTTCGGGCGAAGTTGTCGAGATTCTGGTCGAGGAAGGTGACGAGGTTGAAAAAGGACAGGTACTGGCCCGTCTGGACGGCGACCGCCTGCGGCTGCAGATGCTTCAAGCAAAGGCCAACCTCGAGAAAACAAGCACAGCATACGAGCGATATGTTCAACTTCACGAGCGCGGTCTTGTAAGCGCCTCGATTTTCGAAGGCCTGAAGTTCGATATGGATGCGCTTAACGCAAGCTATGAGCTGAAGCGGCTGAGCTACAGTTACACCACAATTCGTGCACCGATCTCCGGTGTGGTTTCCTCCAGGAACATTAAGCTTGGGCAACACTTAATGGCTGGTGCGCCGGCATTCAAGATCA
>JAZFPY010000272.1:0-4461 GCA_036444875.1 Woeseiaceae bacterium
AAAGATCATAAAACGGTATGGCGCGCTTCCATTTGCTTGCCAGTGGCATAAGCGAAATATCAGACCCCGCCCCAAAGCCCGTATACGTCCTGCCCGTAATGCTCGCATGCAGTGTCGTCAGTTCCGCATCGAGCTGCTCGTAAACCGGCAACGAATCCGAGAGCTGGAGTCGCCGTCGCCTTCATCGTCCGCGCACGCCAGCAAATCACGAATCTCGAAGATCGTCTGGTCGACAAGATCGGGGTATTCTTGCGGCGTTCTCCGTTCACGCATTTTCCCTACCCCAGCCCTCGCGTATGCGGAACAGCTGTCGACGGGTCAAACGTCTCTGCTGCCTGCGGCGTCTTTACCGCGCCCGTCGGGTGGACACCGAACCGCCTACATCTCCCCACTGTCTGTGCCCAGCGATCAGGCCCAACACAATGCGCAATAATAGCGCGTAATGACGCCGGCCAGAACTTCAAGGGCGCAAAACACCCTTCCCGCGCATTTCTTGCCGGTAATACCAATGATCCTTGGTTTATACTTCAAAGAGCGCTGCCATACTAGGTCACCACCGTGCCGCAGCCGGGCGAAGCCAAGACTCGTTGCGACGAACATCCACGACGGTGTTGGTCCGGCGCCGGGGCTTTGCGCAGCGTAGGTAAGTAACTGCAGGCCGATTTTTGGCATGTAATGCGCCGGCACGACCGGCGGCAATACGGCTCCGATATGCGACCAGAGACTCAAGCCAAACCCGTGCACGCAGTCACACGATCATATGCCAGTGGATCCATGTGGTTCGCGGCAGCGATTCTGGTCGTGTCGGTGGTTGTAGCCCCTTTGCCGGTAAGTGGATCGAATGCGCAAGCCCGCCCCGATTCGCACTCGCAGATCGTGGCCGCACGCGGCACGGCGCACTCAACGGCTGCGACATCCGGCACCGCAACACCGAGGCGAACGTTAAAGTTTAACAAGGGCCTACTATGGAAGATCGAGTCTCGGGGCCGGCAGCCAAGCTATCTCTTCGGAACAATCCATTCGGCCGATCCGCGTGTGACCCGGCTACCACCGCCCGTCAGAGCCGCTTTTGACGAGGCATCGAGTTTTACAATGGAGCTACTCATCAGTGGCGCCGGTATCGTTTCCATGGCCGAAGCGATGTTCTTTAGCGGTGACCAAACATTACGCAGCGTGGTGGGCGAAGACCTCTATGTCAAGACGCAACAGGCCATGACCGATCACGGTCTGCCCATACAAGGTCTCAACAAGAAGAAACCCTGGGTAGTACTCATGCTGCTGAGCACACCGCGGCCTGAACCCAGGCTGGCGTTGGACATGCTGTTACAGCTACAGGCGACCGTACAAGGCAAACAGATCTATGGCCTGGAAACCATGGAAGAGCAGATCGCGGTGTTCAATGACATGCCGATCGACGAACAGGTGGCCCTGCTCCAGGACACGATTCGGCTGCGGGCGAACATCGATCGTCAGTTCGAGTCAATGTTGCAAGCCTACCGCAACCGTGATCTGGCGGTACTCATGTCCCTGGTATATGAGTCCGGGCCGCAGGGGACGCCAGCCTACGACAACTTGTTGGAACGGCTGCTCGCCCGGCGCAATACCATCATGGTGAAAAGAATGCGGGCGCAGATTGAGGCAGGCAATGCTTTCATCGCGATCGGCGCGGCCCATCTCGCTGGTGAGCACGGCCTGCTCCGGCTGCTGGAACAAGAAGGCTATCGGATCACGGCTGTTTACTAGGGCATAGTAAAAAGTCCTCGTGCGGCCAGTATCTCTTGTAACAACCACTGGCGTGCGTCGGCCACACATTGGGAATCTTCAACTGCTCACGCTCGCCGGTGTCTTGCGTTCCGGCGACCTTTGGATTTATCCTCGTTCGTGCCGATTGTGATTCATTAAATCATCATCGAGATCCTTGTAGAGACTCGTCGTTTCTCGCAAACAGCCAATGCTGAGGACAACAAACGGACGCGAACGTCGTTACGAGTGGGCTTCATGGTCGAATCGCAAGCTGCTGGATGCGCGCCTGTGTGATCTTGGCCTGCGTATTCATGGTAGCGAGCTCGAAGAGCGCATCGCACAGCTTTATGAGGAGCTGCGAGAGCGGGGACTGGTATTTCGGCCGCACTTCTGGTTGTCGGATGACTGGTTTTGTCCTGATGGGATCCCCGGCGTGGCGATTCCGTTTTTTCTTGCGCACCCGCGCTTGAAGAGCTTGGAACAGCAAAAAATGCTCGAAGTCGAAGGTGGAACAGCGGCTGAATGCATGAAGCTGTTGCGGCACGAAACCGGTCATGCGATCGTCAACGCCTACCAGATTCACCGAAAGCGTAACTGGCAAAGACATTTTGGCCGATCGAGTGTGAAGTATCCGGATAGGTACTTACCGCGCCCGTATAGCAAGCGTTACGTTATTCATCTACCCAACTGGTATGCGCAGAGCCATCCCCACGAGGATTGGGCCGAGACCTTCGCCATCTGGCTTACCCCCAACTCCGACTGGCGCAAGCGTTACCAGGGTTGGGCCGCCCTCAAAAAGATTGAATTCGTGGACGAACTCATGCATGAGCTAAAATCGCAACCCCCACGAGTCTCAACTCGGAAAAAGGGGTACCCCATCAGCACTATTCGCTTGACATTGCGTGAGTACTACCAGCAGAAGCAAGTGCGCTACGGAAAAAACTCGGTGGAATTCTACGACCACGATCTGCGCAGGTTGTTTTCTGCCAAAGAAGAACACAAAAAGAATGAAAAGGCGTCACATTATTTGCGGCGAATACGCATGGAAACCATAGGCGTCGTCTCCCGCTGGACCTCCGAATACAACTACCGGATCAGTGAAGTTCTGAAAGACATGGTGCGTCGCTGCGACGAGCTTCACCTGCACGTTGTCAAAGACGATGAGGCGATGAAGCTCCAGGTCGTAGCCTGCGTAACGACGCTGGTCATGCACAAGCTCCACAGTGGAGGTTTTCACGTATCACTATGAGAAAGCTGCGCGTCATGATGCTCGTCCATACGAGTCTCGTCCCACCGGAAGATCTGGTGGATGAGGACGATCCCCGAATGGAAGAGTATCAGACAGAGTTCGATGTCAAATCGACACTGCTCGATCTTGGTCACTCCGTAAAAGTAGTGGGCGTGTACGACAACCTCGCTCCAATCCGCCAAACGATCGAAGGATGGAAACCGCATATCGCGTTTAACCTACTGGAAGATTTCGCGGGCCAGGGCGATCTGGATCACTACGTGGTTAGTTACCTGGACATGATGGGGGTACCCTACACAGGATGTAATCCGCGCGGTTTAGTGCTAGCGCGCGACAAGGCTCTGTCCAAGAAGCTTCTGACCTACCATCGCATTCACGTGCCCAATTTTGCGGTGTTCCCGATAGGGAAAAAGTTCCGCGCCTCGCGGCACCTGCGTTATCCGATGATCGTCAAGTCCCTGATGGAAGAGGGATCGGTAGGCATTGCCCAGGCATCTTACGTTGAGAACGAGGACCAACTGCACGATCGGGTCGTGTTGATCCATGACAAGACCGGTGGCGACGCGATTGCCGAGCAGTACATTGGTGGCCGCGAGCTTTACGTAACTGTTGTAGGTAACGCCAAACTGGATGTGTATCCGATTCGCGAGCTCGTGTTCCAGAAAGTCGATGCCGGCCTTCCGCGCATGGCCACGTACAAGGTCAAGTGGGATTACGACTACCGCGAGCGTTGGGGCATTGACTACCAGTTTGCGCGAAACCTTCCGGCCGGGCTGTCAGAGCGCATCCCCAAGCTTTGCAAACGGGTCTATCGGATACTCGGCTTGAGCGGTTACGCCCGGTGCGACCTTCGGCTTGACCCCCAGGGATCGGTGTTCGTACTGGAGGCAAACCCCAACCCGGCTATCGCGAACAATGAGGACTGTGCGCTCGCCGCTGAAAAAACCGGGTTGGATTATCCGCGTTTCATACAACGCATCCTGAGTCTGGGCCTGGCAGCCAAGCGGGCTGTTAGATAGCACCGTCCACCCGGCATCGGGTTAGCCCGCATTTCTCATCAGCTATCTACTGCGACCGCGTATCTCAGTCGCTGTTCCCGACGCGACTCTACCCCGGCAACTGCTCCCGGCGTTGCTCTGGCTCGGCAACCGCTCCTGCGTTGCTCTAGCTCGGCAACCGCTCCTGCGTTGCTCTAGCCCGGCAACCGCTCCTGCGTTGCTCTAGCTCCTGCATCCCTGCAGTCGTCCTGCATCCCTGTAGTCGTCCTGCATCCCTGCAGTCGTCCTGCATCCCTGCAGTCGTCCTCCCTCCCTGGAGTCGTGCCCGCGTCTACGGCGTTGTACTCGAAAAATGGGCTCGACGAAGTGTAAGCTACGCCTGCGCGCCCCTGCAGCGCTTCACTCTCCCATCGCTTGCAGGCAAGGGCACGCCGTGCGTGGCGTGCCCGCTCGGCGGCGCGAAGGTTCACT
>JAZFPY010000273.1:0-4261 GCA_036444875.1 Woeseiaceae bacterium
CGGCGGAACTGCGATAATGAATGGCGACGCTGACGCCGGCCTCGTGCAGGCGCTCGGTGATTACGGCGCCGATTCTTTTGGCTGCGCCAGTGATCAGCGCACAGGTGCCGTCGAGAGTCCGGGTATCTGCTTTAGACATTTTGGCCACTTTGCCGTCACTAAACCATAGACATTGTTAAGGACATCATAAGCAACATGCAACACGGACGACAGATGATTAGCCGTTTACCGAGACCGGATGACGACAGCCTGGCACATTGCAAAAAAGTTTGTGAATCGATCAGACAGGCGATTGATGAAGCCGGTGGGAGCATCAGCTTTGCACAGTTCATGCATCTTGCGCTCTATTCGCCGGGCCTCGGTTACTACAACGTCGGTACGACAAAATTTGGCGAGACCGGCGACTTCGTAACGGCTCCCGAAGTATCGCCGCTGTTCGGCCGTGTAGTAGCGCGACAATGTGCGTCGGTCCTCAAACAACTGGAAAGAGGAAAAATACTGGAACTGGGTGCCGGTAGTGGCCGGCTCGCCGTCGAAATCCTGCGAAAATTGACTGATCTGAATTCGCCGCCGGAGCGATACCTGATTCTCGAAATTTCAGCCGATCTCAAAGCCAGGCAGGAAGAATTGATCGGTGAAGAATTGCCTGACTTGCTTCCAAGGGTCGAATGGCTAAGCAAATTACCCGAGAAGTTCGCGGGCGTCGTGATCGCAAACGAAGTGGCTGATGCGCTACCTGTCGAGCGATTCGAACGTACAGAGGCTGCCGTACTTCAGATGCACGTCACCGCCAACGAAACGGACTTTGACTGGAGCAGAAAACCGGCACCTGAAATACTGGCGATGGCGGTAGAAAAGATAGAGACGGATATTGGCGAGGCTTTGCCGCCGGGTTACCAGTCCGAGATATCCCTTGGGTTGCCTGACTGGATTGGACAGATTGCGAAGTGCCTGGACCAGGGCCTTGTACTGCTGTTCGACTATGGCGTATCCCGCCGGGAATATTATTCCCGCGAGCGCAATCAGGGTTGGTTGCGATGTCACTTTCGGCATCATGCGCACAATGAGCCGCTTATTTATCCGGGTATTCAGGACTTGACCAGCTGGGTTGATTTCACGGCAGTTGCCGAGTCGGCAGTGGACCACGGGCTCGACGTTGCGGGTTACGTCACACAGGCACAGTTTCTGATCAACGGTGGTCTGGAAGACGAGTTGGCCGGCATCGCCGATTTGCCCGTCGCCGACCAACTCGAATTGTCGAAACAGGTCAAATTGCTTACCCTGCCCGGCGAAATGGGCGAGAACTTCAAATGCATCGGCTTGGGTAGCGGGGAGTTGACCGGCGTGACAGCGTTTAGCAGCGCCGACAGGGCACACACACTGTGACCGCCGCACCGTCAGTCGGAGCCTTGCTGTGACCTGGCTACAGACGATCGTGCTGGCGATCGTGCAGGGGTTGACCGAATTCCTGCCGATTTCGAGTTCGGGCCATTTGGTGCTCGTGCCTGCCATATTCGGCTGGACCGATCAGGGCCTGATTTTCGACGTTGCCGTACATTTAGGGTCTCTCGCAGCAGTCTGCGTCTATTTCCGTAAGGACCTGGCGGGACTCATCGCCGGTGGTGTGCGACTCCTGTGCGGCAGCGGCGGGTCACCGGAGTCGCGGATGGCCTTATACATCATGATTGGCACTATCCCGGCTGCGATAACCGGCCTGCTATTCGCTGGCTGGATCGAGGCCAACCTCAGGAACCCGGTCGTCATTGTGTTCACACTGTCTGGCTACGGTGTATTGATGGCATTGGCTGATCGCCTCGGCAGGCAGCAACGAATCTTTGCGACTGTGCGACTAAAGGACGCCATCATTATCGGCATCGCCCAGGCATTGGCACTCGTACCGGGAACGTCTCGCTCGGGCGTTACGATCAGCGCAGCGATGATGCTCGGTTTCCAGAGGCAGGATGCAGCACGTTTTTCTTTTTTGTTATCAGCACCGGTCATCATGCTTGCAGCCGCGTTCGAATCGTCAATGTTGTTCGTTGAAGAGACACAATTCGCCTGGGCGCAGCTGGCGATCGGCGTAACGATTTCGGCTGTAGTGGCTTATCTCAGCATCGATTTCTTCATGAGGTTTGTCAACGTGATCGGTCTTCTGCCGTTTGCTATATACAGGCTCGTTCTCGCGGGAGTGGTTCTTTATGCCCTGGTCTAAGCAATGGAAGATCCCTTTGCTGGCGCTTTTGCTCGGCAGCAACGCCTTTGCCGGAGACGGCTTTATCCTCGGTTTTGGTGCCGAAGGTGATACCTCAGACAGTCTCTCGTTTTCGGCGTTTGCTGATTACGGAATTACGCGAAAAACCTGGATCTCCGTTACGGCTGCTAAAGCCCGGGCACAAGGTGTAATTAGCCGACTCGACACCGTATACGGAGATATCGGGCTTGATCATCACTTCGACCCGATCGGCATCCGCATAAGTGCAGCGTACTGGGGCGACGACGAAATACTCGATTCCGTCGATATTCGCGGGGCAGTTTATGTGAGAACGAAGTCGATATCGCTGTCAGCGGACTATGAAAAACGCAACTTCGACTTTGTGCTTAATCTCGAGCCCCTGTTCGAGCGGCGCCAGGTCGAATTTGAGGCGGATGGATATGGATTGCGTTTTCGAGTTGATGCCAGCGAGCGGGTCAGTCTGCATATGCGCGGCATGAACTACGATTACTCTGTCGACCTGACGCGCTTGCAGAATATTTCCGATCTGAGTTTTCTTGCGGCGTCGAGACTCAGCCTGGCCAACAGCTTGCTGGATTACAGGGTCGATGCAGGTATTGATATCAAGTTCGGTCTTCGATCACTGGGCCTGGAAGCCGGTAGCAGGCAAACAGCGATTGACAGCGGCCGCGTCGATTCAGTAAGTGCGGGATTTCTCTTTCCGGCCAGTGATGCCAGCGACATTGAATTACGCATTGGCTACGACGATTCCGAAAACTTCGGTGGTACGCTCGTCTTTTCGTTTTTCTGGTTCCTTTACGGCACCTGATGGTTCCCTGATGGAACCTCGTGGTCGCATCAGGGAACCTGCTGCGCAGTCTCGGCCTTTACTTTCTTGATTGCCTCCAGGCGCTTCTTGTCTATGTCGGCGCCGATGGCTGCCCCGTTTGTTGCTGTGTCGGCCGTCTGGTCGGCTTTGACTCTGCCGGCTTCTTTCCCGGCACGTTCGAGATAAGCGGCCTGCGGATATGGTTTGTCTTCAAAACCCGTGCGGCCGCGGGCATCTGCTTCGCAGGCAAGCAGGAACTTCCGGAACCGCTCGGGCCGCCGAAAGGCATCGATTTCCTTGAGCAATTTCAAGATGGTCTGTGGTCTGAGCTCGAAAGCGCGGTGGCAGTGCGCGTGATACTCGGCAACCAGGACGCCCAGTTCTCGACAGGCCCGCGGGACAGGCAGTCGTTTAGACATCTTGTTAACCAGCGTAACGCTGCGGCGTTCGTGCCCGGGATGGCTGGGCAGATTTTCTTTCGCGGTCGTGGCTTTACCAAGATCGTGCACCAAAGCCGCAAACCTGACGGCGATATCATCGCTGAGTTTCGCGGACTGCTCGAGAACCATTAACGCATGTAATCCACAATCGATCTCGGGGTGCCACTGCGGCGGCTGTGGCACCCCGAACAGCGCGTCGAGTTCCGGAAAGACGACGGCCAGTGCGCCGCAGTCACGCAGTACCTGAAAATACAGATGTGGATTCGGACCCGCGAGCGCCGCCTCGGTTTCCTGCCACACCCGGTCCGTTTGCAGCGAGTCTGCTTCACCATCTGAGACCATTTGTGCCATCAAGTCGAGCGTTTCGCCGGCCAACTCGAATCCAAGTCCGGCAAAGCGCGCTTTGAATTTGGCGGTGCGCAGAATTCGCACAGGGTCTTCGGAAAATGCGTCTGATATGTGCCGCAGGACTCTGTGTTCCAAATCAGCCATACCGTCGAATGGATCGATGAGATTGGCATCGGCATCTCTCGCCATAGCGTTGATCGTCAGGTCGCGACGACTAAGATCTGCCTCCAGCGTTACATCAGGCGATGTCTGAAATTCGAAGCCGTGATAACCGGCGCCCGTCTTTCGCTCGGTTCTCGCGAGCGCATATTCTTCGTTGGTTTCAGGGTGCAAAAAAACCGGAAAGCCTTTGCCAACCTGACGATAGCCTTTGGACAATAGCTCGTCGGGCGTCGCACCCACGACGCACCAGTCCCGTTCTTTGACAGGCAA
>JAZFPY010000274.1:0-3461 GCA_036444875.1 Woeseiaceae bacterium
ACCTCTGCTTGAAGAACTGTTACCCAGGATCGACGCGCTCAAAGTCGGCCCGGGTACTGACAACAACAACGACATGGGGCCGCTCATCACCGCGGAGCATCGCGACAAAGTCCGTTCGTATATCGACCTGGGCGAAGAAGAGGGCGCGAAGCTCGTCGTCGATGGCCGTAAGCACGAAATCACAAAATCGTCGGGCTATTTTCTCGGGCCGACACTATTCGATCACACGACACCCGACATGCGCGTGTACAAGGAAGAAATCTTCGGCCCCGTGCTGACGATGATTCGTGTTGGGACTTTCGACGATGCAATAAAATTGGTCAACGACCACGAATACGGCAACGGCACGGCTATTTTTACGCGTGATGGTGACGCGGCACGGGAGTTCGCATCCGGGATTCAGGTCGGCATGATCGGCATTAACGTGCCGATACCGGTGCCGCTTGCTTTTCACAGTTTCGGCGGCTGGAAGCGCTCTTTGTTCGGCGATATGTCGATATACGGTATGGAAGGCGTGCGTTTCTATACGCGGCTGAAGACCGTGACCTCGAGGTGGCCTACAGGAATTCGCGCCGGTGCGGATTTTTCTATGCCAACCATGTAATCACCTGCTTGCTGCTGTGCATGCTGGGACACAACGGTGACAAGAAGTGAAGCCAATGGAGAAGCCGCGTCATCGGAGGCGGAATCCGTTCCGCGAAACGCTTGTGTCGGGACACTTCGCAGTGACCGCGGAACTCACGCCGCCGCGCAGCGCAAGCCTGGATTCCCTGACGATAGCGGTAAACGCGCTAAAGCCGGCAGTTACTGCAATCAATCTGACTGACGGTGCCGGGGCAAGAATCCGGATGTCCAGCATGGCCGCCGCCATTTATGTAAAGCAAATGGGCGCGGAACCGATCATGCAGGTTACCTGCAGGGACCGAAACAGGATCGCACTGCAAAGCGATTTGTTGGGCGCTGCTGCATTCGGTATTCGAAACGTGCTCGTTCTGAAAGGTGATGCTGTCGAAGCAGGGGATAATTTCGACGCAAAACCGGTGTTCGATTTGGACTCACGACAACTTATTGCGGCGTTGAAAGACATGTCCGAAAAACCCGCGACTTTAGCAAGCGGCGAATCGATATCTGCGCCTGAGTTTTTTCGAGGGGCTGCCGACACAGCGCTCGAGGTAGCAGACAACTGGACACCCGACGGCCTGCAGGCGAAGCTCGATGCTGGCGCACAGTTTATTCAGACACAATATTGCTTTGATATGGCATTGCTTGAACGGTACATGCTGCGGCTGAATGACCATGGCCTGGCTGAGAAAATGTACTTTCTTGTCGGTCTCGGTCCTTTGCGATCGGCAAAGAGAGCATGCTGGATGCGGGACAATCTCTTTGGGACGGTGATGCCGGACGGCGTCATACGACGCATGGAGGCGGCAAGAGACCCGCGCCAGGAAGGTATTTCCATCTGCGCGGAACTATTGCAGCAGGCCAGGGATATCAAGGGCATCGCGGGCGCCCATTTGATGGCGCCGGGGCTGCACCAGGAAATCGTCGAAGCGGTAAAACTGGCAGGAATTATCCCGTAGGATCCGGAAAAAGGGGACGGACCCCACGCTTGGGGCGCAAATTAAGGTGGAAATCAAAGGCGAATATCAGATCGCGAGCAGCCGCGAGAAGGTTTGGGCTGCACTGATCGATCCGGAAGTGCTCAGAGAATGTATTCCGGGTTGCGAGTCGCTGGAACAAATCAGTGACACCGAATTTGCCGCGAAGATAATAGCGGCAATCGGCCCGGTCCGGGCGACATTCAATACCAGCCTCACGCTGGAAAACGTGCAACCGCCTGAGAGCTATACTTTAGTCGGCAGCGGCAAAGGAGGAGCGGCCGGTTTCGGGCGTGGCAGAGCCGACGTTCGCCTCGACGAAACTGATGGAGTTACGCAGCTTACTTACAGCGCCGATTTTCAAGTCGGCGGCAAACTCGCCCAGGTCGGCTCGCGACTCGTGCTGGGTGCTACCCGGAAAATGGCCAAAGAGTTTTTTGGGAATTTTTCTCACAGGCTTGATCCGCATACGCAACGTATTGAACCGGAAGAGGAAAAAGACGAGGCCGTCATATCGAAGACCGGGCTCGCTATTGCTGCAGCAGTCGTAATATTACTTGTCGGGTGGTTCCTGTTACGGTAGGAGTCTGTCCCAGGGGCCGGCGAAAAGAGCCTTCGGGCGATTATAATTAACGGCAATAACCACAAATCTGCAAAGGATGCATTCATGTCCATAACAGTGTCATTCACGCTCAACGGCGAGTCCGTGAGTGCAGAGGTCGATAATCACACGCTACTGGTTGATATGATCCGTGATCAGCTCGGACGTACCGGTACGCATGTCGGTTGCGATACCAGTCAGTGCGGCGCCTGTGTTATTCACGTCGACGGGCGGTCTGTCAAGAGTTGCACGATGCTTGCTGTACAGGCCGAAGGCGCCGATATCGGAACGATCGAAGGTGTGGCACTAAACGGCAATCTGCATCCCATGCAGGAAGCGTTTCGCGAACACCATGGCCTGCAATGCGGTTTCTGTACGCCGGGTATGATCATGAGCGTCCTCGATCTCGTGCAGCAAAACCCCGATCCCAGCGAGAAGGAAATTCGCGAGTGGCTCGAGGGCAATCTTTGCCGTTGCACGGGTTATCAAAATATCGTCAGGGCCGTGAGAGCCGGCGCCCAGGCGATGCGGTCATAAGAATAAGGGGAGCAGGCATGACAGAAAACGGTATCGGCGCGGCGGTTCGACGCAAAGAGGACCATCGCTTTATCACGGGCCAGGGACAATACACCGACGACATCAATCGTCCCAATCAGGTGTATGCACAGATCATTCGCTCGCCGCTGCCGCATGCCAGGATTCACGGCATCGAATTCAAGGCGGCGTTGGATATGCCCGGTGTCGTCGCGGTGCTGACTGGCAGGGACATGGCCGATGACGGGGTTGGTGGTCTGCCCTGTGGCTGGGGCATCAATAACAAAGATGGATCCCCGATGACGGAACCGGGTCACCCGCCGCTTGCCGCCGATACGGTTCGTTACGTCGGCGATCAGGTAGCTGTCGTGCTCGCCGACAAACGCAGCATTGCGCGCGATGCCGCTGAACGGGTTGATGTTGATTACGAAGAATTACCCGCCGCTACAAGCCTGTCGGCCGCGAGCGCCGAAGCTGCGCCGGTCGTCTGGGAGGATGCGCCCGATAACGTCTGCTTCGACTGGGAGATCGGTGACGCGGCTGCGACCGACAAGGCATTCGCGAGTGCAGCACATGTCAGCAGCATCGATATCGTCAATACCCGCCTGATACCGAACGCGATTGAGCCGCGGGCGGCCATCGGCGAATACGATAGCGGCAGGGACGAATACACCTTGTATACAACGAGCCAGAACCCGCACGTCATTCGCATGTTGATGGGTGCGTTC